>JAENYW010000089.1 GCA_016841555.1 Tepidibacillus decaturensis | reverse complement strand
TTTAGATGATAACCAGGTTCGAGTATTTAAAGATGCTGGTAATGGGTTTTTGGAAGCTCCAGCTTTAAATATCATGTTAGATGTCGATAATCCGATACAGCTGACTACAATGGGAGAAGATTTAGTGGTTTTGGATCATCAAGGGAAATTACATTATATCCGTTATCAAGGGTCTTTTTATGAGGAAGATCCTGCGTTGTCGCTATTGTCTGATGGTATTGCCATTGATGCTTCGGATAACACGCTATATTCACTTAAAAATAGTGGAGAAGCGGACGCCTATTCAACGTCTGGGAGTTCTTTTATAGAAAATGAGTATTTATCCTTTGTTCACGACGGGGCAGTTAGTATCGCCGCTAATGGGTCAGATGATCAAACGGTCTATATACGTGATGAAAACGGAGTAACAGCTTATATGTTTGATGGGAATCAAACGGTTCCTATTACAACGATAAATGGTTTGAATAAGGCATATCAGGCTTATTTATCTCCTAGAACCTTACAGACTTTATTTTATCATTGGGCAGAAGAAACAAAACGCATCTATGTTGAACCAACCATGATTTTACTTTCTGGAACAGAGATAAAGCTATTTGTCAGTAGTGATGGTGTTCATTTTACTCCCGTTGATGCTAGTGGGATAGTTGAATTTACCGATGCCATCACTCAACTGATGATAAAAGCTGTCTTCACTACAACGAATATACTGGATACTCCTGTCTTACAACATATCCGTGTCATCGATAAATCACTGAGTATTGAATATCTTGAGACGACTAGAATTGTTCGTGATCCTGGAGGAAATCCACCTTTACCAACAAAATCTCCTGTGAATGTTACAGGGGGATATAACTTTGATATGCGAGTAGAAGCTATTGGAGCTACGGATGTTCTAGTGGAGTTTAGTGATGGCGAGATTCTTCATTTAGTAGATCAAGGGGAATTTATTTTTACAGGGACTCATCATTTTCCAGAGGATTTCACAGGATCAATTGATGTAAAGATTACAGTAAATGATGATGACGGGAATGTAATAGAAAGGGATTTTTTAGCTCATTATATGGTCCCAGATAACATTATGAATAACATCACCATCTACGATGTTAAATAGGAAGGGGTGATATATTGATACTAATATTAGCAGAGAAGCCTTCTGTTGCAAAGGCTATAGCAAATGCCTTGGGAAAAGCCGAACAAAACGAAGGATATTTGAAAGTGGATTCCTATATTATTACCTGGGCGGTAGGACATTTGGTTTCCCTAGCAAAACCAGAAAGCTATCATCATGAATGGAAGTCATGGAATATTGATCATTTACCAATGATTCCTGAAAGGTTGAAGCTAGTTGTAAATAAACGGACCAGTAAGCAGTTCAGAATCGTAAAGGATTGGATAACCAGTTCAGAAGTAGAGAAGATTATTTTTGCAACAGATGCTGGACCAGAAGGGGAATTAATTGCTAGATGGATTTATTTTAAAAGTAACGGTAGGAAACTAGTTGAAAGGCTATGGATCTCATCTATAACTAGGGAAGCTATTCTAGATGGGATGAAGCATTTAAAGCCAGCAAGTGAATTTGATCTACTCTTTCAATCAGCAGCTGCTAGAGCAAGAGCAGATTGGCTTGTTGGACTGAATGCTACAAGAGTAATTACAGCGGTTATGAGATCGAAAGATGCTTCTGCTACAAATTATACAGCTGGTAGGGTGCAAACCCCGACATTATGTAAAATAGTCGAGCGAGAAAGGAAAATAACTGATTTCAAACCTGAAATATACTACGAGGTAACAGCAGTATTTAAAGATGAGAAAGACTCTATTTATTCTGGGAAATGGATAGATCTGAGTAAGAAGACTAGTAAAATAAATCAGAGAGAAAGAGCAGAACAAATTGTTCAAGAAACGAAAGGAAAGAAAACAAGGAATGTTAAGGTGAGTCAAGAGCAAGCAAAAGTACCGCCGCCAACTTTTCTTTCTTTGTCAGCCCTCTTGCAACAAGCAAGTAAAAAATTTAACGTTTCGGTATCCAAAGTACAGGATATAGCTCAAAGCTTATATGATAAGGGTTTGATTACTTATCCCAGAACAGCAGATCATTTAGTTACACCAGATGTTGCAGCTTTATTTCCAGAGATTTTATCAAGACTTAAAGACCAGGGATATGCTGAAATGATTCCCAAAAAAGTACCGAGCTTGATAAACAATCCAAGGTATGTTGGTCCTGTTTCCGATCATCATGCAATTATTCCAACAGGTAAGCAGAAAAAGCTACAAGGGATTGAATTACAAGTATTTGATTACATTTGTAGAGTATTTATTGCTGCTCATTTGCCTGATGGTATAGACACAAAAAGAGAAGTAGTCACAACAGTGGAGGGTCATACATTTATTTCTCATGAGACTAGCATTAGGACTCCTGGTTGGAGAATCGTTTGGGGCTATCATAAAGAAAAATTTCATTTAGAAAGCATTAAATTGCCTGTAACTGTAGCTGCTGTAGATATTTTAGAGCAAACAACAAAACCGCCATCCAGATATACGGAAGCTTCTATCATGAAAGAAATGGAACGAAACAGTATTGGAACTCCAGCAACAAGAGCTGGTATCTTAGAAAAGCTTATAAAGCAGAAGTATATAGAATCAGAAGACTTGAAATTGTTTGCGAAAGAAAAAGGCATAGAACTGATTGATTATCTACAAGATTCAGATTTGATTAAAGTTGAGTTAACAGCTCGATGGGAAGAACGGCTTGAGCAGATTCGAAATGGCAAGTTAGCAGTGAGTGACTTTAATAGGGAGATGGATTCATTTGTATTATCGTTTGTTGAAGCAAATAGACATCAAATGAATGAAACGAAACACAAAGCAAAGATTCTTGGAGAATGTCCTCGATGTAAACAGGGGAAGGTAATCAAAGTGAGCAGAGATGATAAAGTCTTTTATGGATGTAGTCGGTATCGTGATGGATGCCGTTTTTTTATTTCAGGAGAAATTGCTGGTCAAGTCATAAAAGAAGAAGATGTAAAGCAGTTACTAAAAAAAGGGAAGATGAAAAAGAAAAAGTTCCAATTCAATTCAGGTAAAAAAACTGCGGCCCTTGTTTTACAACAGGACGGTACGACAACCTTTGATTTTCAATCAGGATTGCTAAGTAAGCTATTTTCTAATAAAAGGAGCTGGTGACGATTGCAAAAACATACTCATATCGCTTTTGGATTAGCTCTCGGATTAGCTGCTGAGAGCTTTTTAAATATTGAACCGAATCTCATCGAGTACGGAGCTGGTATTTTAGCAGGATCTCTTCTACCTGATATTGACCATCCAAGCAGCTCATTGGGTAGAAAAGTACCTGTTCTATCTCATGTCGTTTCCATGCTATTTAAACATCGAACATTTACGCACAGTATTGTTTTTGTTTTATTGGTTGCCTTGTTCGCTTATCCCTATCTATCAGTCTCCATGTTTCATGGTTTGATGGTTGGGATTATCAGTCATATTTTAGGGGATATGCTTACGAATCGAGGAGTAAAGGTATTTTATCCTCTAGGTGGATTCATTTCATTTCCGCTTACATTTAAAACAGGCGGAGTGATGGAACAAGCTATTTTTCTTGTATTAAGTTTTTATGTATCAATGAATGTTATTTCTATTTAAGAAAGGGGAACGAAAATGAAGAAGATTTTTTTATTGTTTTTAAGCATGCTACTATTGTCGTTAAGCAGCAGTTTTGTATTGGCACAATCAACTTATAATTTTCCTACTTGGGAAGAAATGAAAAAAATAGGTATTACTAATACAGTACCTACTTACTGGGCTACAGATTATAATTCTGAAAGCTATAAACTTTCTATGGCATCTGGAGCTTATAAAAGATCTGAAAAGGATTTAATATTAGATGTTAAAAGTCAGTTTATCGATAAAGAAAATGGAAAGCCTAATTCACGTATATACTCTAGTTTATTAACCATTCCAAATTATTATCAAATGAATGCAATAGAAAGATATGAAGTGTTTAATCAGCTTAAATTACCTTTATTTATTGCGCTTCCTATAACTACGGAAATAACATCATCAAGTCAGAAGTATACTTTTACAGATGATATGGAGAGGTTAAGTCAATTTAAAGATGTGGAAAATCATTGGTCAAAACCATATCTTTATTATTTTACCCATCATCAAATCATGAACGGATATCCTGATAGAACCATGAAACCTGATCAAGAAGTAACAAGAGGAGAGTTTTTCAAAATATTGGCCATTTCATTTTTTGTAATAGATGAAAGCGAAGCAGTGAACCAACATTGGGCAGAAAAATATATGCTGACTTTAAAGGAAAAAGGAATGTTAGGCACTGACTATACAGTCGAACAATTAGATCAGCCTGTAAATAGAGGAGAAGTAGCAAAGATATTAGGAGAATATTTATTGAAACAGGAGGTTGAGTGGATCGATTCATCGATTATCTTTCCTGATGTAGAACAAGAGCAAATAAAACAAGTGATACCTGTTTTATCAGCAAAAGGAATTATATCTGGCTATCCAGATGGTAATTTCTATTCTGAGAAAACAGTAACTAGAGCAGAATTGGCCAAAATGATTTATCGAACATTATGGTCGAAAGTAGGGATAACATGAAAATATTTAAATACATTCTCATTCTAACTCTATTATTGCAGCCTTATATCATTGCAACTATCGATAACAAAGTACAAGCTGCAACAATAGAAGTGTTGGATCACTATGAACTTGGAAATTATCATGGATCATTCGCAGATGTGAACAAACAGAGAAAGTGGGTTTTGACGAATAACAGCAGTACCTACTATATCTATAATTACAATACGGGAAGTTTAGTTACTTCTTTTACTGCTTCGAACGGTATAATATCTCGTACTTTTAGAGACGATGTAGATGCTATGGGGTCAAATACAAGAATGTATTATCGACGTGGGGATACGATATACTATCGTGATAAAAACAATATTACAACTGAACGAACATTATTATCATTATCTGGATACACCTTATCATATGTAAGGAATCTTTCTGTATCTCAAGATAGGTTAGCATTTTATTATGATTATGACAGTGATCAAATTCCTGTATTTAATGCATGGAATGGTTCGTATATTCATTCAAAAGTTTTAAATGGAATTGGATATACTGGTAATTTAACAGATATATATTCATTTTCTATAGGTAGAGATGGTTTTATTATCGTTTATGGTAAAGAATCAAGTGGTAGTAAAAGGCTTTTATGGTATAGTGCTAATAATACATCTGTAATTAAATATAATTCAAGTAAGGTTGATTCTGCAGCAATTTATGCAGCCGATTCTACAGTATACGTTTCATCAACTTACAAATCTTCTACTAAATATCATTTATATGTTTATAGAGATGGTACGGAAATTTTTTATTATACTAACACCAGTTCTAGTTATCCTGATATTAAATATAATGATGAGACGAATATGATATATATTAATAGCTGGTGGCGTCCTATTTCTGATACTAGTTTAACAGTGGGACGGGTTCCTTCGGATGAAAACACTGTATTTACAGATAATGAAGGTAATGCGGTGTATATGTCAAATTTTTATGGTCACGATTATATTAAATATAATGATTCTAGTACTCTGTATTTAGAATTTGATCCTAAACAAGCTTTGTTATCGTCCACAGATAATAGTTATTTTTTAGTTTATCTTAATAATGGGGACATTATATATGTAAAGGCATCAAGTGCAGGAAGTATATATATGGAAAGAAAGACTTCAACAATTCACACCAATTATTATTTTTTGGATTACGACAGTGCTAATAATATAGTGTGGGCATTGGATAACGTTAATAGAAAAATTGTGAAAATGGTAGCTTCACAAATAGTAACGGAAGACAACGTTACTCAAGTTATAAATGAAAACCCTGCAATAAACGATATTCAGAATGATATTACAAGTATTAATAATACTTTAGTTGATTACCAAAATCAGATAAATGCAAAAAAAATAGCTCCAACAGTATCTTTTATAGTTGCGAATACCGAAAACGATGTATCAACAACGCGTAATATAACGTTAAAGGCTAGAGCAGTGAAACCAGGAGTTAGTTTAACATCATCTAATACCTTTCAATATCGATATAGTATGAATGGTGGTTCATCTTGGACAGGTTGGTATAACTGGGGTACATCTTATAATAGAAACATTGCTATAACACTTCCTAATGTTGTTGGTTGGCATGATGTAGTGCTAGAAGTTCGTCATTATGTTTCAGCAAGTGAAATCTATGATGGTGGAATAACTAAACAATTGGTGGGATACGATCCAAACTATCAATCTAATACAGAGTTAAGAAATCGTGTTACAGAGCTAGAGAAGGATAAAGCAGCTCCGATTATTTATGAAATTGATACGGTTATTGAAAATAAATCTGCTGTCGATCTATCCAGTGAAGGGAATAGCATTCAATTTTTGATTCAAGCGCAAGACGATCAAGCTGCATTAAATCAAATGAAATATTCATATAGAAGAAACAGTGGATCATGGAGTAGCTGGGTAGGTATTCCGTCAAACGGTCAGATAAGTGTTTATGTAGGTAATGGTTCAAATACGTATGAATTTAAGGTGCGAGATAATGCTTCACCAGCAAATGAATCACTAATCTATAAATTTAATCGGACGATTTGGGGATTATAAATACTAGGCAATCTAGCTTATTCAAGTTAGGTTGCCTGTATTATTGAAAGCGAGGGGAAAGATTGAAATTATATACGGTATATCAACCGATAGTTGACGTTGAAAGTAGTCGCATACTTGGGCATGAAGCTTTATTAAGAGGCAATGCATCACCTGAGGAGCTTTTTAGAAGAGCTGAACAGGTTAACCGTTTATTCCAACTAGATATATACGCAATGAATTTAGCGATAGGAGCATATAGAAATCATGAGAAGGGAAGCAAACTATTTATTAATTGCCATCCAACTTCTTTTCCCCATTTTCATTCATTTATAACTTTATCCATTATGAGAAACTCTCATATTGACGCAAGTCAACTAGTTATTGAAGTGACTGAACATCAATCTTTGGAGGATCAAGTGAAAGTAAGAAATCAGGTGAAGCTTTTAAAAGAATTGGGAGTGAGATTAGCAATTGATGATTTTGGTCATGGATTTAATAACTTTTCATTGGTAGAAGTACTACAACCAGAATATATCAAGCTGGATAAGAAATTGTTAAAGAATATTGTATTTGATAGCTCAGCTCGTATTGTTTTATCTGGTATTCGTATGTTTGCTAAGGAAATAAACGTAAAACTTATTGCAGAAGGAATTGAAACAAAAGAGCAATTGGATATTATTCAAGACTTCGGAATAAATTTGGGGCAAGGATGGTATTTTGGTAAACCTAGTAGAAATCTAGAAGTTGGAGCATTGGCCAATGAATAAACTACCAAAAAAAGAATATCTCGTTCAAGCTCCACATCTTTCAGGCCCATGTACGGTTAAAAAGCTAAAACCAGAGCATAAAGTTCTTAGAGTTAGAGATGCTCCTGTCTGTCCCAACTGTGGCAATGATGAAACCTATTGGACAACGTGGGACGAAACAAAAGGCTTTTGTCCACTCTGTCATTATAGAATTGGAGATGAAATAAAACCAAAAAGTTAATTAGGGTAGGTTATCCTACCTTAGTTAATTTTTTTATGCCTTTATGCTAGGTTATCCTAGCATAGAAAATATTAAATCGAAATTATTTTCTCTTGATATCCCTATTTTATGGTGTATAATAAAAACACATGTTCGATTGATAGGCGGTGAGTATATGAATAAATTAATAAAAGGTTCAAATCTAAAGTGGATATCAAGTAAATTTTTGCTTCATGAACATAGTGATTTATTAGTTACTTACAAAAAAGAAGCTCTAAAAAAAGAAAAGCCAATTATTGATGAACAGACACTAGAGGAATTTGCTTCTGCGATTCAGGAATCAATTGTAGATGGTAAACAAGTTAAGATATTTCTCTTTAATGAGTACCAGGACAAAATATATCAAGGTGTGATAACGAAAATTAATACTCAATATAGGAAGATAAAGCTTCAAATGGATGATGACTTTGACTGGATAAGTTTGAGTGATATCACGGATATATTGCTGCTTTAATTTTTAATTTAGGTAGGAGGGATATTTTTTGCAATATGAATTATCTTTGCTTGGAAAGGGAAAGAAGCGAATCGTTTAATAATGAAGAAAGAGAATCTCCTGACCTCGATTAAGGGATTTTTCTGTTTTACCTTTTTTTTAGATATTCTACAATTCCTACCTGTTTATTTTTAGCCTAATTTAAAATTTTTGAGGTATTTTTTTTGAAATCTGATGTATACTATATATTAGGGAATGAGCCGAACCGATTGGCTCGGCTCTGACAATCAACTCTTACGATATTTCTTCCATTGTTCTACAATCCAGCCAATTGAGACAATGTAGAAGATAATTCGTAAGAGTTTTTCTACTTCTAATATTTTATTCATGTGGATGTCCCTCCCCTCCTTACTATAAATATATACATTTTTATTAAAATAATGCCATAAAAAGAAGTTTTTTTATTTTTTTTTTGCATAATTATCAGATTTGAACATATACATGTATGTGGGAAATTATCATCGCTATCAATATGAGCTTATTATTTTTGCTTGGAAAGGAAAGCAAGCGAATCGATTAATAATGAAGAGAAGAAACGTATCAGATGTTTGGCCAATAAAAAAAGTACCAGCTCATAAAATGAAGCATCCTACTCAAAAACCAGAAGAGATAATGGAAAAGATTATTTATCATAGTAGTGAAGAAGGTAATATAATAGTAGATTTTTTTGCTGGGTCTGGAGTAGTGGGGAAAGTTGCAAAAGAAATGAAAAGAGATTATATAGGTTTTGAGATTGATGAAAAGTATACTAATAAATAAATTCTATACGAGGGTGATAGATATGAGATACAATAAATTAACTCCTGGTGCTAACTTGATATGGAAATCAAGCAAATTCATGCTTCACGAACATGTAGATAAGATCAAGGACTTACATAAAGCAGCAACGCAAAAGACTAAGCCGATTCTCGATGACTTCAGATTGAGGAACTTTCATTTATAATAGAAGAATCAATAGTGGATAACAAACAGGTTAAGGTAGTTGTATTTGACGAGTATCAGGACAAAATATATCAAGGTGTGATTACAAACATAAATAATCAATATAGGAAAATAAAACTCCAAATGGATGACGATTTCGAGTGGATTAAGCTAGATGATATCACAGATATAATTTTACTGTAAGCAAAGTCGAGAAAGCATTAAAAGATCTTTATTTTATCACAACAAAAATGCATATGTGAATGTTATAAATTAGGAGGACTAGATGAAGCAACGTATTATTATCTTATTACTAGGTCTTTTATTATTTCTACCAATAGTGTCATGTTCAATAAAAACACCAGTTGAGAATGTAACTTTATATAAAGTCACTGAAGTTATTGATGGTGATACTGTCAAAGTAATGTTTGATGGTAAAGAAGAAAAAATAAGGTTAATTGGAGTAGATACTCCTGAAACAAAGCACCCAACTAAAGGTGTTCAACCTTATGGACCCGAAGCTAGTGCGTTTACTAAAGAACATCTTGAAGGTAAGGATATTATGCTTGAGTTTGATGTACAAGAACGTGATAGGTATGGTAGATTACTTGCTTATGTATGGTTTGAAGATGAACTATTTAATGCTAATTTAGTAAGAGAAGGCTATGCACAAGTATCTACTTTTCCACCAAACGTAAAATATGAGGATACCTTTATTGAAGCGCAAAAAGAAGCTAGAGAAGCAGGTAAAGGTTTATGGGGTTTAGATGAATACCAGGACGTTGAAATTGAAGAACCAAAACCAGAACCACAATTAGGCAATATTATAATTTCTGATAAAGATCTAGACGTAGAATATATAGAATTAATAAACAGTGATGATGAAAAAATAAATTTAGAGGGATGGATTATTGTAAGTGTAAAAGGAGATCAACGTTTTACTTTACCATTATATGAATTAGAGGAAAGGGAGACAGTTAAGATATATAGCGGTAATGCAGCTAAAAATCAAACTGACGGGATTATCTGGACGACTAAATATATATGGAATAACGATGGAGATCCTGCTAGGCTTTTGAATCCAAATGGCGAAGTTGTATCAGAGATAGAGTAAGATATTATTTTTTATTGGGAGCAGTTGTGGCTGCTTCTTTTTTTATATTCTCTCTTCATTAATTCTAGTATAATATTGTATATGTACCATTTACAAATAGGTAGTGTGAGGGGAATTTAAGTGGAAAACTATGCAGTGTATGTAAGGGTTTCAACAGATAAAGATGAACAATTATCATCTGTAGAAAATCAAATAGATATTTGTCGTAACTGGCTTGAAAGAAGTGGGTATAGCTGGGATGAAAAAAATGTATACAAAGATGAAGGTATTTCAGGTACTGTATTCTTAGATAGACCAGCTATACAGTTAATTTTAACAAAAGCAAAAAAAAATGAGATTAATATGATTGTTTTTAAATCTATTTCTCGACTTGCTCGTGATTTAAAAGATTCATTAGAGATCAGAGAAGTATTATTGGCGCATAAAGTACGTATCATTTCCATAGAAGAAGGCTACGATAGTAACAAAGTGGGGAAAAATGATATGGCTTTTGAACTTTGGTCTCTTTTTTCAGCACAATATAGCAGAACATT
>JAENYW010000088.1 GCA_016841555.1 Tepidibacillus decaturensis | reverse complement strand
TATCCCAGAAGCAAAAGAGAATTTGGAGGAATTCAGAAAAAAAGCAGCGGATCAATTTCCTATTTATCCAATCTCTGCAGCAACTGGTGAGGGAATTCAAGAACTATTATATAAGATAGCTGATACATTGGATCAGCTTCCTGAAGAAACGCTTGTAGAAGAAATAGTAGAAGAAGATAGAAAAGTGTATAAAATGGAGGCTAAAAAAGAAAAGGAATTTACAATCAGAAAAGAAAATGAAATATATGTGCTGGAAAGTGAAAAGATAGAAAAACTATTTAAAATGACAGATTTTAATCAGCATGAAGCAGTGCAACGCTTTGCGAGGGTTCTAAGAAAAATGGGAGTGGAAGATGAATTAAGAAAATTGGGAGTTGAAAATGGAGATAGTGTAAGAATTGCAGAGTTTGAATTTGAATATACAGATTAAAATCAGCTTGTAGATAAAGCCCTATCTCTGAGCTCTGAAGCACAGGATGTGTAAATGCCGATGATACGTGAATACTAGTCAGTCTGAAAAGTCACGAAAGTGACTTTTTTTTATAAAAAACTATTGTTTTTATCTTGAAAGTGGACTATAATGTCCTTTATTGGAATACACTTGTTTTCTTGAGGAGGACAATATGAAAAATAAAAAAGGGGAAGATATCTACTACCTAGTTCGTGCAGAAATTTTACCTGAAGCAATAATAAAAACGATTGATGCGAAAAAGCTACTGGATAATCATGAAGTAGATACGGTTTATGAAGCGGTTGAAAGAGTCGGTATAAGTCGAAGTGCTTATTACAAATATAAAGATGGTGTGTTTCCGTTCAATGCAATGATGAAGGAAAAGATTGTTACCATTTCAATGGATTTAGAACATCGTTCGGGCCTCTTATCAAGGGTTTTATCATCTATTGCAGCTACGGGAGGGAATGTTTTAACCATCAATCAAACGATTCCGTTGCAGGAAATAGCTAATATTGTGTTATCAATTGACACGGTAAATATGGAACAAAGTATTACTGAATTCTTAGAGCATCTCAAAGAAATGGATGGAGTAAGAAGAGTTCAAATGATTGGAAGAGGCTGAAAGGAGAAGTAGACATGGAAGCAGTAAAGCAAATAAATGTAGGACTGTTAGGATTAGGAACGGTTGGAATGGGAGTAGTAAAAATTATCGATGGTCATCAAGAGGATTTGATGAAGCAAACAGGAAATCGAATAAAAGTAGTCAAAGCATTAGTTAAGGATATCAATAAAAAACGAGATTGGACTAGAAGTGAACAACTCCTTACAAGTGATCCATGGGAGATTTTAAGGGATCCGGAAATTGATATTATTATAGAAGTAATGGGAAATATTGAGCCTACATTTGATTATCTAATGTACGCTTTAAAGCAAGGAAAGCATGTAGTTACAGCTAATAAAGACTTGATTGCCATGCATGGTGCAGAATTATTGGCACAAGCAAAGGAATCAAAATGTGATTTATATTTTGAGGAGAGTGTAGCAGGAGGTATTCCAATTATTCGTGCTTTAGTTGAAGGCTTTGCTTCAGACCGTATTACAAAGCTGATTGGTATTGTTAATGGTACTACCAACTATATTCTATCGAAAATGAGTGAAGAAGGGCGTCCATTTGAAGAAATGCTGGTAAAAGCACAGGAATTAGGATATGCAGAAGCTGATCCATCATCAGATATCGAAGGGCTCGATGCAGCAAGGAAGATGGCGATTTTGAGTAATCTTGCCTTCCATATGGAGGTGCACTTTGACGATGTAATGCTGAAAGGAATTACCCAAGTAACGCAAGAGGATATACAATTTAGTAAGCAGCTAGGGTATGAGATAAAGCTACTTGGTATAGCAAAGTTAAATGACAATCAAATAGAAGTCAGTGTTCAACCTACGATGATTAATAAAGAGCACCCTCTGGCAAAGGTGAATGGGGTATTTAATGCAATATATGTGTATGGGGAAGCTGTTGGCGAGACAATGTTTTATGGACCTGGTGCAGGACAATTACCTACAGCAACGGCTGTGGTATCTGACTTAGTTACTGTAGTAAAACAAATGAATCTAGGTGTGAATGGTAGAGGGGTTATTCCACCATATCGAAATAAACAGTTAAAATCAGATGATCTTATTGAATCAAGCTATTTTATTCGTTTAAAAGTGGTTGATGAAGTAGGAGTACTATCACTGCTTACACATCCCTTTGCAGATTTAAGAGTTAGTATCCAAGAAGTGCTTCAGGTTCCTGCTAATGAAGAAGGGAAAGCGCAGTTAATTATTATCACTCACACAACTTCTAAGGCACAAATGAACCAATTAATAGAGGAAATAAATGCGTTAGATGTTGTAGATCACATATACAGTATTTATCCAGTTGAGGAAGGGGAAGCAGAATGAATTATCAGCCATTATTAGAAAAATACAAAGAATTTTTGCCTGTTAACGAAAAAACACCTATTATTTCTTTACATGAGGGAGATACTCCTTTAATTGAAGCGAAGCATTTATCAGAAGAGCTGGGTATTCAATTATATTTCAAATTTGAAGGATTGAATCCTACAGGTTCCTTTAAAGACCGTGGGATGGTAATGGCAGTATCAAAAGCAATGGAAGAAGGAAGTAAAACCGTTATTTGTGCGTCTACAGGTAATACATCTGCTGCAGCAAGTGCTTATGCTGCAAAGGCAGGAATTAAAAGTATTGTGGTTATTCCTGAAGGAAATATCGCTCTAGGGAAATTAGCTCAAGCTATGGCTTATGGTGCAAAGGTTATTTCAATTAAAGGTAATTTCGATGAAGCGTTAGATATTGTTCGTGAAGTATCGAAACAAGATAAGTACACACTTGTAAATTCAGTAAATCCTCATCGAATTGAAGGGCAAAAAACAGCATCCTTTGAGGTTGTTGATATGTTAGGGGAAGCACCTGATTATTTAGCTATTCCAGTTGGGAATGCAGGAAATATTACTGCCTATTGGAAAGGTTTTAAAGAGTATTATCAAGCTAAGAAAAGTACCAAGCTACCAAAAATGCTTGGATTTGAGGCAGAAGGCGCTGCTGCATTAGTAAAAGGTGAGCCTATCTCCAATCCAGAAACAATTGCAACAGCGATTCGAATTGGTCGTCCTGCAAGCTGGGATGGTGCAATGAACGCAGTTACTGAATCAGGTGGTCTTATTGATTATGTAACGGATGAAGAAATATTAGAAGCTTATACAATAGTAGCAAAAAGAGAAGGAGTTTTTGTTGAGCCAGCATCAGCAGCTTCTTTAGCTGGTATTATTAAAAAACAGAAACAAGGTTATTTTCCTAAAGGAGCGACAGTTGTTAGTGTGTTAACAGGACACGGCTTAAAGGATCCTAATGTAGCAGTGCAAACAATTAGCACAAAGCCAATGGTGGTTGATAATGATTATCAGGCGGTGTTAAAAGTAATTCAGTCGTCAGAGGAGTAATGTCCTATGTTAAAAGATAATGAAATAATAGAAATTAAGGTTCCTGCAAGTTCAGCAAATCTAGGACCAGGGTTTGATTCCTTTGGATTAGCATTACCATTGTATTTAACGGTTCGGGTTCATCGAGCGAATGAGGATTCTATACGTGTATTTGGAGATCATCTATCCTCCTTATCGTTAAACGAAGAAAATCTTGTTTATTCCTCATTTAAGCATATTTTTGATCTTGAAGGGATGGATACACCAA
Organism: Tepidibacillus decaturensis; assembly: GCA_016841555.1. Lineage (GTDB taxonomy): Bacteria > Bacillota > Bacilli > Tepidibacillales > Tepidibacillaceae > JAENYW01. The sequence goes on along the minus strand of JAENYW010000088.1, from coordinate 7,114 downwards.
AGATTTCCTTGGAAATAGAAAGCGATATTCCTCTTTCTTCTGGATTAGGAAGCAGTGGAACCGCTATATTGGCGGGTCTTATTGCAGCTAACCAATTTTTAGAAGCTGAAAAAACATTGGATGATATTTTTCAAATTGCAACAGCTATGGAGGGACATCCAGATAATATAGGAGCTTCCTTGTATGGAGGGTTAGTTGTTACTGCACAAGATAAGGATGGGGCAAAGCTAGTTAAGCTACCTTTTCCTAAAGAGTTGAAAATTGTTGTAGGAATACCTAATTATATACTACCTACCAAATTGGCAAGGGGGAAAATTCCAGAGAATATTCCTTTAAAGGATGTTATATTTAATATTGGTCATTCGGCATTACTTATTAGTTATATCCTTACTGGTCAAATAGATAAAATTCCATCAGCGATGAAGGATAAACTTCATCAACCATATCGACAGCATGCAGTCAAAGGATTAAGCCAAATTCTTAACCAGGCACAGGAAATGGGAGTTGGAGTAGCGTTAAGCGGTGCTGGACCTACCATTATTTTCTTCTTAACGGAGGAAAAGATACCCAGTATTAAAGGACTATTACATTCAGTAGCCTATGAAGAGAATATAGATATAGATATAAAAGTATTATTTTCGGCTGAAAAAGGTGCTACTGTTCAGCGAATAGCTAGAAAAACATCTTCTAATTGAAAATATTTAAAAATTTTCAGATAACTTCTTGACTTTAAAGCGCTTACGAACTTATAATTGTGAGTAATTTTATAAGATTGACTTATCCAAATGTTTAGTCAATTTTTATATTTAGCTAGCTGAACGAGTTCACATTTTGTATTTAATATGAAGGGGGAAGTAACATGGGGGAGCGAATTATTTACATGAACGGGGAATTTGTATCGGAGGAAAATGCCAAGGTATCTGTATTTGATCATGGATTTTTATATGGGGATGGTATTTTTGAGGGGATTCGAGCATATGCAGGTAATGTTTTTCGATTAAAAGAACATATTGACCGTTTATATGACTCTGCTAAATCAATCATGCTGCATATGACCATGACAAAAGAAGAAATGAGTCAAAATGTAGTTGAGACAATTCGCAAAAATAACTTGGATGATGCATATATCCGTTTAGTTGTTTCAAGAGGTAAGGGGGATCTTAGTTTAGACCCACAATCCTGTAAGGAACCTCAGGTTGTTATCATCGCAAGTAAAATAAAGCTATTTTCTGAAGAAATGCATGAAAAAGGATTAAAAATTATTACTGTTCCAACAAGACGGAATTCACCAGATGCCCTAAACCCGAAAATTAAATCATTAAATTACTTAAACAATGTATTAGTTAAAATTGAAGCTAATTTAGCAGGTGTTGGAGAAGCTTTAATGCTAAATTCAGATGGATATGTGGCTGAGGGCTCAGGAGATAATTTATTTATTGTGAAAAATAATAAGCTTTATACTCCTCCAAGCTATATAGGAGCGCTTGAAGGTATTACACGTCAAGCAATTATAGATCTTGCAAAGAAAAATAATTACGAAATGTTAGAACAGCCTTTTACTCGACATGATGTCTATGTTGCAGATGAAGCCTTTTTAACGGGAACTGCTGCAGAAGTGATTGCAGTAAGTGAAGTGGACGGTCGTGTGATTGGCAATGGTTCACAAGGGCCAATAACCAAGCATTTACTTAAAGAGTTTCAGCAATTGGTAACAGAAGACGGAGTAAAAGTATATAATGAATTAGAAAGACAAGTTATTTAGTTAATAGATTGAATAACACCTTCTTATCAAAGCAGAAATCGGGCTTTTTCTACAAGTTAAACTCACCTTCCATTATAAAGGTGAGTTTTTTTTGCCCAAATGATTAGCAAAATACCTATAGGCGCATATGATGTATTGTATTTTATCTAGGAGGGTTTGTAGGATGAAAATTCATATCGTCTCTAAGGGAGATATGCTACAAAGAATCGCTCAGAAATATTATGTGGATTTGCAAACGTTACTAGATGCGAATCCTCAGATTAAAAATCCTAATGAGTTGGATATAGGGATGAAAATTATTATACCAACAGGAGGGAATGGATTGGAACCAAAAAAACCAGAAATGATGCCAGAATCGCCAGAATCACCAGAATCACCAGAATCACCAGAAATGCCACAAATGCCACAAATGCCGTATCAACAGATGCCCTACCCACAACATCCACAAATGCCGTATCAACAGATGCCCTATCCACAACATCCGCAAATGCCGTATCAACAGATGCCCTACCCACAACATCCGCAAATGCCGTATCAACAGATGCCAAATCAACCACAGATGCCCTACCCACAACATCCACAAATGCCGCATTATAGGTATCCTATGAAGTATCCAAGAATACCAATGATGCCTAAGTTTCCTTTTTACAAACCATGGGGAATGAACGGACGGATGCATAATGGATATATGCCTTATATGATGGACCCATGTCAGCAATTCATGATGGATATGCCTTATTTTGATGAGTATGAAAGCTCTGATAGTTATGGTAGCTATGATGAAACACGTAGTTCTATGGAGAGTAGTAGTTCTTAAGTATCTGAAATAGTCTCGCTTTACTGCATAAAAAAAGCTTGAACAAAAGATGCTATCCTTCCTTATAGGGATAGCATTTATTGTATTTTTGCATGCGTATACTAAGAGTAGTAATGGAAGAATGTTGGGGGAGAAAGTGATGGAGGCTTGGTTAAAGGAGAAATTATATCAAGCGTATAAAATGGAAGTATTAGAAATAGTTCCATTCTATCATCTGTGGAAAGCTACATCAGTTCAGGGTGAGTGGATAATTAAAGGCTATAAAAATAAATTTTCGCAAATTCAATGGCTTTACCATCTTACAAAAGAAGTAAGAATAAAGGGTTTTAAGCAACTAGCTGAAATTATTCCCAATAGCTATGGGTTTCCTTGGTTTGGGACGTCCAAAAACGCTTATGTATTAATGCCATTTATAGAAGGGAAAAGAGCAAATTATTTACATATGGATGATGTAGAAAAGGTAGTTCAAAGCATAGCTTCCTTTCATCATCATGCTGGATGGTTAGATATCAAATTTTTGCCACCAGAGCATAGCTCTTTAAAATCGAAATTGGAGAATCGTTTAATCCAATTTACGATCATTTATCAGCAAGTCCTACAAAAGAAACGTAAAGATCAATTAGATAAAATAATTCTATATTTAGGAAAAGATATGATAAAATTCGCTGAAAATGCATTAAATCAAATTACCTTTTCTCTTGTTAATCGTTTGCAACAGGAAGCGAAGGAACACCAAATGGTGGCTCACGGAGATGTAGCGAATCATAACTTCATTCTCGGAGAAAAACCATGGATTATTGATTTAGATATAGCAAGCTACGATGCTCAATTTCTTGATTTATGGCAGCTATTAAATCGTTCGATGCTGCATTGGAAATGGGATTTAGAACGATTTTATCAAATCGAAAACACTTATCTAGCATATCGAAAATTAAAAGATAGTGAAAAAATACTCATTCGACAGCTATCCTTATTTCCGAACGACTTTTTTCGAGAAAGTATTGGCGCTTATAAATTCCCAGAAAAATATAAAAGAAAGCAATCGGTAAATATGTTGCTTATTTTTATAAATCATTACCATTCGTACCTTGCATTTCAAAAAGATATATATGATATAATAAACAAAACTTAATTGGAGGAGGAGAGTTTTTTGGATAATTTTCAAGAAAAACTTCAATTTTACAGAAATAATATGGAAAAAGATGTTCAAGATAGAATTAACTTTATCCGTGATTATGTAGAAAAAGCAAACGCTAATGGAGTAGTGGTTGGTATTTCAGGAGGGATTGATAGTGCTGTAACAGCCGCTTTAACCATAAAAGCAATTGGGAAAGAAAAAGTACTTGGTATATGGATGCCCGCTTATTCAGACCCTATACACGAAAAAGATGCACAAGCGCTTTCAAAGGCTATTGGACTACACTTGGAGACTGTAAATGTAGGGTCTTCTTATGAACATATTGTTGCAGAAATTGAAAAAATCGCAACGTTAAGCAATTTACATAAAGGAAATACGAAGGCTAGATTAAGGATGACTACTCTTTATGCAGTTGCTGGACAGAAGAGTTATTTAGTTACGGATACATGTAACTATTCTGAGATATATGTTGGCTATATGACAAAGGGTGGAGATGGTTTAGCTGACTTTAATCCAATTGCTAGTTTAACCAAGCACCAAATTCGTCTTCTAGCGAAATATTTTAACATTCCAGAACAAATCATTTCCAAACCGCCATCAGCAGATTTATGGGCAGGACAAACAGATGAGCAAGAGATGGGATTTTCTTATGAAGAATTAGATAGATATTTGTTGACTGGTGAAGGAGACGAAAAAGTAATTAGCAAAATTGAAAGACTACATCAGCGCAGTGAGCATAAACGAATGTTGATGCCAAGCATCTAAATCTTTTCATGTATGTATAAGCCTCTACATTTTTGGTTAAGATATGCTTAAAACCAAAAAAAAGGGGTTTTTCTATGTTTTATTTCAATCGTAAAGGTAGCTATCTATTGAAATATTCGTTATTATCTCTATTTGTTCTAGTAGCACTTGTACTTGTTTTTATTCCAGCATTTCAAGCTGACAAGGGGACAGAGATGCTTGTTAATCAAGCAGGAGGAGAAAAAGGCGAGGTAGAATTGGTAAATAAAGCAGCTGAACACCAGAGTGAAATTGTAAGAATCACTCATTTTGTAGTAGGGGCTGATTTAATAGAAAAGAAAATAGAGAGTATTGAATCTTTGGAGGATGTTAAGATTCGGTATGCTGATTGGGAAATTGCAGAGATTAATAATAGCCAGATAGTCCTAAAAAGAAATGTTGAAGATATTGGTCCAGAGTGTAAAGAGGGAGCCTATTTTGGCTTAAGTCCTGAAGGATATCTTACATTGTATAAAGGCAGTCAAGAAGAAAAAAAAGTGATTGAAACATTTTTTCGTATAGATATAAAAGGTCTAGAAAGTGGCTTACCTCAAGAACCTGTAAAACAGCTTTACCAAGGAATACCTATAGAGGATTTGGCTGAGTTTAACAGTGTTTTATCTACCTTTAGCGAGTATGCAGTAGACTGAAAAAAAAGTTATTTCCCATGGAATTGGGAGTAACTTTTTTTCTTTTTTTTCATATTGATAACTTCCTTTGAAGGACGTATAATATGCTTGGCAGATAAAAAAGTATATTTTTTATAGTATATTTTCTTTATCATTTAATATGGAAATGGGGAATACTATTTGAAACAAAAAGTCCTTTTTGTGTATAATTGGGTACCAGATAACCTTCGAATTAATGAATATAGTGAAAGTGCATCTACAGCGACAGTTAATTATATTCAAGAGACTTTAACTGCTTTTCATATGGAAGTTGTTTCTTTGAATGTTCAAAATCCCGAACAAATGGTTCAAGCTATAAAGGATAATGCGCCAATTGATGTAGCATTTGTTATTGCAGAAGGATTTTTAGATGAACCCGTATCTCTTTATGATGGGACTGGTGCTCTAAGGGTAAGGCAAATATTAGAAATGTATCGTATTCCTTATACTCATTCAGGAGTAAAAAGTATGGAAATATGTCGTAATAAAGATATTACCTATCAAATCTTAGGAACGAAAGGGATTAATATCCCGAAATTTTTCGTCTTTTCAGACGTTAATCAAATGGATAATATTAGTAAAGCAGAAGGTGTGGTAGGATACCCAATGTTTGTTAAACCCAGTGGTGGAGGTAACAGCATTGGAATTGATGAACGTTCAATCGTATCTAATCGGAAGGACTTAATTGAAAAATTGAAGCAATTGAGGGAACTTACTGGGAATCAACCGATTATTGCTGAAACCTATTTGTCTGGTCGTGAATATACAGTAGGTATCATTGGAAATGAAATTCCACAAGTGATGCCAATTATTGCATTTCCTGAGGATTTTACAGTTAGAAGTCAACAAGTTAAAAAAGTAGAATATAAAGAGAGAGAACGTTTTGAATTTATCGCTCCAACAGAGCAGCTTGGTTTGAAAATTCGTGAAATCGCAATACAGGTGTTTGACGCAATAGGTGCAAATGATATTATTCGAATTGATTTAAGACAGGATCATCATGGGAATGTTTTTGTTATTGATGTAAATGGTACACCTTCTTTAGCATATAAAGGCTCCTTAGCATATATGGCTGAAAGAGTAGATATTACTCATGAAGGGTTTATTGGGTTTTTATTGTATACTACATTATTACGAAATGCTCTTCCAATCAATGAATTATTGGAGGAAAATGCTTTAAAGGTGATGTTACAGCTTAACGGTAATTTTGATAATCAAGTTGCTTAGCTTATAGATAATGCCCAATTTCTGCGTTTTGTCGAAGCACGAGAGATGTACTCTTTGAGTACATCGATTTTCCTTGAATACGGAACATCTAAAGCCACTTATTTTTAATAAGTGGCTTTTTTTGTTTGTTTGCCCTTTTAAGCTGGCGTTATTTTTGATATAATCACGATGACTGAAATATATGTTCGTATTTATGGGGGAAGGTAAGTGATTATTTTAGGATTTGATCCTGGAATTGCAATTGTTGGCTTTGGTGTGGTAAAAAAGCAAGGAAATCATGTTCAAGCTGTTCAGTATAGTAGTATTCAAACGAAGGCTGGCTTAGAAACGGGAATACGATTAAAACAGATATACGACGCTTCGAAGGAAATTATTGATACCTATAATCCCGAGGCAGTAGCTATTGAAAAATTATTTTTTAATCGTAATGTAACAACTGCAATGACAGTAGGACAGGCAAGAGGAGTTTTAATGCTTGCAGCTGTGGAATCGAATCTTCCTATTTTTGAATATACACCGCTCCAAATTAAACAAGCAATAGTAGGGTATGGACGCGCTGAAAAAAAACAAATACAGGAAATGGTGAAAATGCATTTACATTTACAGGAAATACCTAAGCCGCACGATGTAGCGGTTGCACTTGCCGCAGCTATCTGTCATGCGCCTTCAGCAATAATGACAAGTTTACTGGCTAAGGAGAAGGGAACATGATTGAATTT
>JAENYW010000087.1 GCA_016841555.1 Tepidibacillus decaturensis | reverse complement strand
TCCCTTAACCTTTTCTTCAAATAACCCTATAATAACTTCACTATATAGGGTGAAAATTTTTGAATTCATACGATGAACGTTTACTATACTAAGTGCTTTTTCTTGGAAGTATGGCAATTTTATGTGGTGGAATATCTAAAAGACGCTGAACTGCTTCTATTATCATTGCCTTTACTTGTATTTTTTCTGCTCCTTTGGCAACGATGACAATTCCTCTAACCTTTGGTTTAATCGTTTTAACGATTAAAGGCTGTTCATTATCCTCATATCGATACAAAACAACCTGTTCGTCCTTTTTAACATCGGTAATATCACGTGTTCCCCCTTGTTTATCCCTTTCCTTCGTAATCTGCTCATTTAAATTTTTATTCTTTTCCACAATAATTTCTTCTGTAGAATCAAGATTTACCTTTACTGTTACTTCGTCCACCCCAATCATAGCAGTAAGTAATTCTGTTATCTGATTTTCATATATTTTTTCATAATCCTGCATTGTCTTTGGAGAGGAGTCTTTATTGATAATAGTTGCTGTTTCTTGAATAGGATCCTGTGATTCATATGGGATTACCTGCTCGGATATATCAAAAAAAGAAGCTCCAATCATTAGTCCCATTCCAAGTAATAAAAGTAAAATATACCATTGTAATATGCCACTCTTTTTATTGTTCTTCGATTCACCTCCAATCAAACGAGTTAACCAATTGGTATCTTTTTCTTTTCCCATGAAAAACTTTCCCCCTATTCCAAATCTGGTTCAACGATAACTGTTATCTTTTCCTTTTCTATGCTCCATTCTTTTTGGATGATTTCTTTCACTTGCTCCGCTAGTTGGTTATCTTCTTCATTCTTGTTATTATCGTTGCTCATTGTATTATTGCTATCTATGTAAATAGAAGTAACCTTGACTGTTTGAACTTCCTTTATTGATTCTTCTCCTGCTTCGCTACTTGTGCTTGTATTATTTTGTATCACTGTTACTTCCAGCTTAGCTATTTCCCAAATCCCATTCGTCACAGCTGCATCCAATTTCATTTCTTTTATAGATGCATACATTTTTTTTTGTTCTACTAGCTTTTGCAACTGAATCTGCATGGAATCCTCCACACGTTGAAGTACTTGTTTTTCATAGTCTTCTTGATCATCTTTCTCTACATTTTCTTGATAGGAACTACTACTAGCTTCTCTTACACCTAATTCCTGCTCCAAATTCTGTATCATTTCATTCATAGAAAATTGTTCAAACACCGTTAATATTGGTGAAATGATGGTGATAATCACTAATAGCCCAAGTACCATTTTTGCGTATTTTTGCATTTCAGAATTAGGTAATAATAAGTCTGCAAAAGTTGCTAATAAAACAATAACGATAATATTTCGTAACCATTCTCTTACCCATTCCATCATTTTCCCCCAACCTATCTCATCATAATGGAAATATTACTTGCAGAAATTAAGATGGTGAGGGCTAAAAAAAACATTAACCCTACCGATGCTAATGCTGCAAATACAAAGATTAAATTCTTACCAATCATGTTTAACGTATCAATTATTGGGTTGTTACCTAAAGGCTGCATAATAGCTGCTGAAAAATTATAGATAAACGCCAGCGTTAAAATCTTAATCGCAGGAAAAATTACAATAACTAATAGAATAATGACACCTGCCATCCCCACTGCATTCTTTACCAAAAGAGAAGCTCCGATTACCGTATCTGCAGCATCAGAGAACATTCTTCCAACTACAGGAACAAAGTTACCAGTAATATATTTAGCGGTTCTTAAGGTAACACCATCAGCCACAGAAGCTGTTGCTCCTTGAACAGAAATGACACCGAGGAAGATGGTTAGAACTATGCCTAATAAACCAACACTGAGGTTTCTCAATAATTTAGATAGTTGAGTGACACGATACTTTTCTGATATCGAGCTAACAATTGACAAAACAGATGAGAAAAAAATGAGCGGGAAAATCACCTTATAAACGATTGTTCCAATAACATGAATAAAAAAGATAATTAATGGATGAAACATGGATGCTGATATGACATTACCCATCGATGCCAATAGCATAAGCATGATTGGAATCAAGGCAATCATAAAATGAATCATCTTCTGAATCGCATCTTCAGCAGACCCTATCGCTACACTAAAGCTATTAATTGCAATAATGATAAGTACCAAATAAGTAATGGAAAAAGCAACCTTGCTCACTGTATGTTGTTCAAACGCTGTTTGAATATGCTGGAGAATGGTACTAAATACGGTTAAGAGAATAATAGTACCTATTAATTTTGCATTATATACAATTTCATAAAAGAAATATTTTACTAATCCTAAAATGAAAGATTGTATGTTAAATTGATGGGTTGGAAGAATAAGATCAAATAAACTTTTTTGATTTTCAGGAAAAAAACCGCCATATTCATCCATTAAACTCTCCCAATACTGTTCTATTTGATTCGTATCTAGTAATTTTATTTGATCCTTAATCAAAGCTTCCGTCGGATTACTCGCATTTGCAAATACAGACGTACTAGAAAGGAAAAATAGGATTATTATGAGCATCATCCATAAATTTATTTGCGGTTTCCACAAGATGAATAAGTCTCTCTTTATCTTCATAGCTTTCATCCTTTGATAGGAAGTAGTTGTAAAATCGTTTCTATAATGACATTTAAAATAGGGATTGCCATTACCATAATTAAGATCTTTCCAGTTAATTCTATTTTTGAAGCGATGGATGATTGACCTGCATCTTTCATAATCTGTGCTCCAAACTCTGCAATGTACGCAATACCTATAATCTTTAAAATTGTTTCTAAATAAATCATGTTAACATTTGCTTCTGTTGCTAACCTTTCTAGCATGGTAATAATCGTTGAGATTTTTCCTATTAGATACAAGAAAATGAGAATACCTGTAAAAATGGTTATTAAGAAAGCAAATTGCGGACTCTGATCCTTTAAAATAATAATTAGGATTGTTGCAATAAATCCTACACCTACGATTTGGATAATCTCCATATTTACACCCTCTATATCCAATTCTATTTAAATAGAAATACCCGTTGTATCTCCTGAAATAGATCATTCAAAAAGCTTGCAACCATATAAAGAATAAAAACAAATCCAACAAGTGTTACCCAATGAGCAATATCCTCTTTTCCCATTTGCTTTAAAATCGTATGAATCATTGCAACAACAATTCCTATTCCTGCTATTTGAAAAATAGAATTTACATCTATTGACATTTTGTAATAGCACCACCTAATAGATCAATATCACAATTAAAAGGCCTAAAAGAACACCAAGATTTTTACTTAATTTCGTATATACTCGCTCTTCCTCTCTTGCCAAGGCTTCTTCTGTCGATAAGCTTTGCATGGTCAATCGTATATGCTTTATTTGATCTTCTTTATCTGATATACCAAGCGTTTGCCCAAATTGCAATAATATCTCCTTATCCTGCCGCTTTAAAGAGGTTTTATAAAAGTGCTTTTGAAGAGATTTATCCCAACATTCAAAGGAGGAAGCTCCATCTAATTCCTGTAAGTTAATGCTCATTGTAATAAAAAACTGTTTAATAACACTCGGTATTCTTTCTCCTATATGGTTCATTGCAAGGTATAGTGGGATGGAAGCATAAACGATTTCTGTTTCTAACATTTGAAGTGATTGCTGTAGAATTCTTAGCTGTTTTGGTCTTTCTTGATAGGTATGTGCAACGTAAAATCCACTTAAGGTTGAGGATGCAACAATTAACACTGCACCAATCAATTTAAGCATATATTTTCTCCTTTACAATCAATGCTCTCAACTGTTCATCTAAAATTTTTTCAATGGTTCCCGCACCATTTTTTCGACTAAGTAAAATATATCTGGTGAAAATCTCTTGTTGTAACATGCTAGAAAGAGAAGGTCTTTTGGTAAGTTCTTCAATAGTGCTGCCATGAACAGTTGCGATAACCTTCACTCCTGCATTTCTTGCCTCTAATATCGCGGCTGCATCTTCATAACGACCAATTTCATCAACGATTAAAATATCGGGAGACATCGAACGAATCATCATCATCATTCCCTCTGCTTTTGGACAGGCATCTAATACATCCGTTCTAACACCAACATCATGCTGTGGCACCCCTTGAATAGATCCAGCTATTTCTGAACGCTCATCAACAATACCAATCTTTTTTCCTGGTAAAATAGGTTTAATTCCATTACTTATTTGTCTTGTTATATCCCTTAATAATGTTGTTTTCCCACATTGTGGTGGTGATATAATTAATGTATTATGTATTTCCAGCTCCTTTGCATTTATGATATAAGGAATGATCGAATCAGCTGCACCAAACACCTCTTTAGCAATTCGAATATTAAAACTGGAGATGTTTTTCATCGTTTTTACTTCACCCTTTTCAAGTAACACTTTACCAGCAATTCCGATTCGGTGACCTCCATACACTGTGATATATCCCCTTCTCAATTCTTCCTCTAATTGATAAATGGAGTGATTACTGATTAGATTCACCATCTTAGACATATCTTCTTTCGTTGGTAAGTATGCTTCTTTACTAGCTAAGGTAATGTCTCCTTTTGGGCTTATAAAAAGATATTTACTTGCGATAATGATCTCTAATGGACGATTTTCTCTAATTCTTATTTCTTCTATTTGATTAGAAATTTCAGGCTTTACTTGCTGGATAATTTCTCTAATCTGTAAAGGTAATATTGTAAGAATTTCTGTGTTCATTCTGCTCCCCCTCACCCTGTCCAATTGCAATCATCACTAATACATATGCCTGCTTGACCAAATTATGCAAAAAAAAAAAGAAAAGAGACCTTTGAAAAAAGGTTCTTTTCTTTATTCTTCTTCTATTTTTTCAAATATCAGGTCTGATATTGCTCATCATCTACAAGCATTTCTATTCCTTCGTCATCATCATCATCTATTTCATATAAATCATCTAAATCATCTAAATCATCTTCTTCTTCGTAAAAATCCCATTCTACATCATTTAAATCTTCATCAATCGCCTCTACATATTCCTCTAGTTCTAATAAGCGAGATGTTGTATTTTCTAATGTTCTGTTTAAATCAGTAATCACTTGAATCATCTCGGAATATATTTTTCCTTCTTTACTGTTATTATAAAAATCAATACCTTCAGCTATTCCTTTAATATAGGAAATTCTTTCGTGAATCGTTTCCATTTTATGTTGATGCCTCCTTTTGTATCTTCGGTTTTACAAGACTTCCTCTTCAACATCGTAAGAGGGAAAGCTAATGGCCTTCGATTAAGTTCGTCACATCCTGTGACAACATCGAAGTATAGTCGACGTAGAGTTCAGAGTTATAGTCGCGAAATAAGTCTCGCTATATTCAACTGAAATTACTCCATCTGAATCTCGCTTTATTGTCTTATCTCTAGTATGTACGAATAATTAAGAAATATCCTATTCTTAATTGTTCAATGTAGGATTCTTACTAATAGGAAAAACACCTAATCAAATTTATATGCATATATTAATTGCGGTAGGATTAAACATCTATAAAGGGTGTTTTCTGTCAAAGAAAGGTGTGTATAAGATGAAAGTCGATGTAATTCCAACTGTTGACGAAATAAAAATAGAGGATGTGTATCAAAGGACAGTAGTCATCGTTGATATCCTTCGAACATCTAGCACCATTATTAGCGCATTAACTCATGATTGTATACATATTATTCCTGTAGAAACTGTTATAGAAGCAAAACAGCTGAAAAATCATCATCCTAATTATTTGGTTGCAGGAGATCGATTTAATAAAAAAATCCCTGGATTTGATTTAGGAAATTCACCTTTATCCTATACAACAGCATCAGTATCTGGAAAAACGATTATATTAACGACAACAAATGGTACACGAGCGATTCAAAAAGCATTAAAAGGGGAAAACGTACTAATTGGAGGTTTTTTAAACGGAACAAAATGTATTGAAAAAGCATTATCGCTAAAAAAAGATATTGTTTTATTAGCTGTTGGGGAACGTGGAAAATTCTCATTTGAGGATGGTATCGCTTCGGGATTTCTTCTTGATATCATAAAGAATAATTTTCAAGATAATCTTGAAGTGAATGATTTTGGAATTGCAATGTATGGCTTGTATAAATTTTATGAAAATAATTTCATTGACGTCATTAAGCAAACAACATCAGGGAAAAAAATAAAACAGCTTGGTCATGAAGAGGATATTGACTTTAGTTGTCAAAAAAATCTGTATTCCATTTGCCCTTATGTTCATTATAATCAACAAAATATCGTTATTTCATTAGAAGATTAACTATGGGGTTATAAAGCAAGAGTTGTATTTTACTTATGCAAAATACAACTCTAAGTTCCCTAAAGGTTTCCTATTTTAAATTGAAATTACGCTCTTGATACGTATGAACCAGAACGAGTATCGATAATCAAACGATCGCCTACATTAACGAATAATGGAACTTGAACTGATAACCCTGTTTCTAAAATAGCCGCTTTTGTTGCTCCTGTTGCAGTGTCTCCCTTAATACCTGGCTCTGTTTCGACCACTTCTAATACCACTGAATTAGGAAGATCAATTCCAATAATCTCCTCACGATAATTCATAATATGAACATTCATATTTTCTTTTAGATACTTTATTTCTCTCTTTAACTGTTCTACTGGTATCATAATCTGTTCATAGGTTTCTGTATCCATAAAAGCATACTCATCTCCGCTGCTATATAAATACTGCATTTCCTTTGTCTCGATATGAGCACGTGGCATTTTTTCTCCTGCACGGAATGTTTTTTCCAGTACAGAGCCTGTACGAAGACTTCTTAATTTAGAGCGAACAAAAGCTGCTCCCTTCCCCGGCTTTACGTGTTGAAACTCAACAACCTGCCAAATATCTCCTTCTACCTCAATAGTCAGTCCTGTTTTAAATTCATTTGTTGAAATCAAAGGTATACCCTCCTACTTTATTAATAAATATAAATTATAAAATAAGTTCAAACCAATCCTATTCAATAATAATTAGCTCTTTTGGAGATTGATTCAAAATTTCTCTTCCTGTTTCCGTAATAATGACGTCATCTTCAATTCGAACACCACCAAAATTAGGTAAATAAATACCTGGCTCTACAGTAACCATCATACCAGGCTGTAAAACAACCTCACTTAAAAGAGATAACCGTGGCTCTTCATGTATATCAAGACCAATGCCATGACCAGTTCCATGACCAAAATATTCTCCATAACCGTATCTTGTTATGATATCTCTAGTTAACGCATCAGCTTCTTTACCTGTCATACCTGCTTTTACATGTTTGACCCCGTTTAACTGTGCTTCAAGAACAATCTGATATATTTCCCTTTGTTTTTCATTGGGTTTACCAACCATCACTGTTCTAGTCATATCAGAAACATACCCTTCATAAATACAGCCAAAATCAATTGTCACCAATTCACCTGCTTCAATTACCTTGTCACTTGCAATTCCGTGAGGTAGAGCTGAGCGATAGCCTGAAGCAATAATGGTATCAAATGATGTTCCTTCCGCTCCTAGCTCTCTCATTTTATACTCGAGCTTTAAAGCTACTTCATTCTCCCTTATACCAGGTTTAATGATGTCCAGTATATAAGTAAAAGCTTGATCAGCAATATGAACTGCTTGTTTTATCGATTTGATTTCCACTTCATCCTTTACTATCCTTAAGGACTCAACAAATCGCGATAGTGGAACTAGTTTAGTATCAAATGTTTTTTCGAAGTTTTTATATAACGCATAGGTTACTTCATCCTGTTCAAATCCTAATGTCTTCACTCCAATTTTTTCGAGTTGCTCTTTTACCGTATCCAATATAGGACCTTGGTGCTGAACAATTTCAAAATGAGGAGCCTGTTTTTTTGCTTGTTCTATGTAGCGAAAATCTGTGATAAAGATTGCGTTTTCTTGTGTAACTAGAATATATCCTGCCGTTCCAGTAAAACCAGATATGTATCTACGATTGCTCGCATTGGTGATTAGCATTCCGTCAACTTGTTTTTCACTTAAAAGCTTTCGAAGCTTTTCAAGTCTTTTTTCCATAAAAAACATCCCTTCCCATTGATAAATATTTTATTTTTGAAAATAAGCATCGAAATATGAGATAGCCGCAAGGTATCCATATATACCCAGACCTGAAATCTGACCAATCGCTACAGCTGCAATGACCGAATGCTGACGAAAGGCTTCACGTTTATAAATATTTGAAATATGTACTTCTATGGTTGGAATAGAAATAGCAGCAATTGCATCTGCTATTGCATAGCTGTAATGAGTAAAGGCACCGGGATTGATAATAATCCCATCGTATTTCCCCATCGCTTGATGAAGCCTGTCAATAATTTCCCCCTCATGATTAGATTGAAAAAAAGTTAAGCTTAGGCGATGCACATACGCTGCTTGTTCCATCCTCTGATTAAAGTCCTCTAAGGTATCACTTCCATAAATGGCTGGTTCCCTTTTCCCAAGCATATTTAAATTAGGTCCTTGAATAACTAAAACTTTTTTCATCGCACTCTCTCCTCGAGGGATTTTTCCCCAAACATTTTATCATATATACATTGTTTTGAATAGAGAAAGACCACGTTTCACGATTATTTATCTACATTATTAAACTCTATCGATAAGGAGTATCCAATAAATAACCCCAATAGAATAAAAATGCTAAGCATTACTGAATTTGAGTTAAGCCCCAGTTCCTTTACTGATTTCGTTAAATCAAACA
The DNA here is from genome assembly GCA_016841555.1 of Tepidibacillus decaturensis. Lineage (GTDB taxonomy): Bacteria > Bacillota > Bacilli > Tepidibacillales > Tepidibacillaceae > JAENYW01. Next base: position 2,083 of record JAENYW010000087.1, on the reverse strand, counting down.
GCGGATTAAGCACTAAAAAAACGATTCCCCACCATGCTAATCCATAACCAATCCCAACCCAAGGACTACTAAATCGAATAAAAATAGCTGCATAGAGGAAAGAAGCAAGCAACACATACATGATAAAAAAGCCTAATCCAATAAGATGCCCTTGCCATTTTAAAATATAGCTCTGATTTAATATAGGCTTTGCATACATAGAGGGTCCTACGTCTGTAAACTGTAAATAGTAAAAAGCATAAGACAACATCCCCCAAATAACACCTCCAGATAAACCAATGGATAAAGCAGAACGCCATTTATTCGAATTTGTTGTTTCCTTTTTTCGTTGTTTATTTTGTTTCATTCTTCATCCTCTTCCACCTGTTCATAACCACTGATTAACAACCATTCTTTTATTTTTGAAATCTTCTGCTGTATCAATTCATCCATCTTTGTATGGTTATCTTCTATATAAAAATCCTCTTCATAAAATAGTTCATAATGATAATCCTCTTCATTTTCCATAGGAATTACTTTGTCTGCCTTTTCATTAGGAAGATTTGTTAATTGTTGTTTCCATGTTTCTTCATTTATGATGATACTATTTTTAGGAAAAGTATAAGCAAATAGTACTTCTACTTTATTTTTTTCATAGGGATACATTTCTATCTCTACATAAGGGCTGTCTTCATCAACCAAATCCATTCTAGCATGTATTTTTATATAATAATCATGTACCACTGCGCCTAAAGGCTGTTCTATTAAAGTATGGACCATCGTTACAGGAGCCACCTCATCTAATGCATCAATAAATCTTTTAATAAATAGTTCCATCAAAAATTCCTCCTTTTTTTTACCCATTAAACAAAAAATCTTTTACCAATATAAAATTTAGTATCTTGTAAATGAAGAAAAGATATACGGATAAAGGGGAAAATAATTGCAACATAGCCTAAGCAAAAAAAACATGATAAACTAGAAATAATCACCCTGAAAAATATAATATTGAGGTGATAATTTTGGCAGAAAAAGCTCCTTTATATGGTGGGCAAGCAGTAGTTGAAGGTGTTTGGTTACAATTCTTTACGACAAAAGAACCGAATAATTTACAAATAGAGGTTTCTATCGCTGCTTTTTATCGTATGAAGGAATTGGATGAATATCCTGAGCAAATTGTTGCATAATTATCGATACAAAGCTGTTTAAAAGGAAGTGGTCTTCTTGAAAAGATTTAGTTTGCTTACTTGGGTTATTCTTATTTTTCTAGGGATTGGTATTTTAGTTCGATTCATTGATTCGCCATCGAGCATTATTATTCCAGTTGCCGTCTTTGGAACCATATTCTATTTTCTAAAACATCCTGAAAAATTAAGAACAAGAAATAATAACCGTGACCGTTACTATTACGCCAATCAAAGAAAAAATCAAAAAAAAGAAACTAAGCGTTCCTTTACTGTTATTAAAGGGAATTTTAGGGATGACGAGGAAGATAAACATTATCATTAAAGTCATCACTTGCTACATTAACTCTAAGCACCACGTCGATTCACTCCTCGTCGAAAAGAACCGTTGTACTCGAGGAGTCACGTCGTGTGCTACGAAGCAACGCAGAGATAAGACTTTATCTACAAGCTGATGGTATGAATCATCTATCTATGATTCATACCTTTTTCTTTGGAGAACGATATTTTATTGCATATTGATAAAAATTCCAATGTTCAAAAAAGCTTTTAGCTGCATTTACACCAGACTGAAATAATTGTTCACTTTGTTCCTTACTAATATCAAAGTCCGTTGTATGTATACCTAAACTAGGAACAAGGATGGAACGCACATAATCTTGCTCCTTAATATGTCTGGTATCGTGTGCTTCAACCATTGTACTGATAATCGCATACCCCATGGAAAGCGGCCCATTAACGTTATTGGGCTTCCCTGTTTTTTCTGAGACTAATCGAAATCCAAAGGTTGGCCATCTAGGCTCTCTTTCACTATCAAAGATCCAAACTGGAAAATTACTTAATATACCTTCATCTACAACTAAATGGGTTTCAGTCTTTAAACCACTCTTATTTTTCAATTTCATCGGCCCGATAAAATA
>JAENYW010000086.1 GCA_016841555.1 Tepidibacillus decaturensis | reverse complement strand
ATAGCCTATATTATACAAAAGACTATTACAATATTGCAATCTATTAATCCTTTCAAACTGTAATATATAAAAGAAATAAATTTCACAAAAGAGATATATTATTTTCATAAAATTCATATAAATATCACACTTCCACAAACTTTAAATATTGTACACAACCCTATTCCATCGTATAATATTAATGATAATGATTATTAATTCTAGAAGGTGACAACTATGTTGAGAAGAGAAAGAAAACAACAACATCTATGTAAACAAAAAAGATTAAATCAATGTCGTGTTGGTGAAAAAGTGCGAGTAGAATCATTACAAATGTCTGGTTATAAATCCAAACGTTTAATGGATATGGGAGTTTTACCTGGAACAATTTTGGAGATATCTAGAGTTGCTCCATTTGGCGATCCACTTGCAATAAAGGTAAGAGGTTCACAGATGAGCTTTCGTAAGAAGGAAGCAGGAGATATTATAGTAGAGATTATTTAATTTAAGTGAATAAATAGTTAAGAAAAGAGGGGATTCCCTTGATCGCTTATATGATTGCTACCATTGTTGTTGGTTATAGTGGTTGGATGATATATCGTAATATAAAAGATAAATTTAAAGGTAAATGTGATTCCTGTTCGGAATGCTCATTAAATGGTGGCTGTCCGATTCAACAATTAAAAAACAATAATCATGAAGTAAAGCTCCATCTTAGAGGATAACTCTAATGGAGTTTTTTTATTAGTGTAGGTATAGAACCTCCATCGCTTCCAATATAGCATGATTTGTATTAGAATGGTAAATAATAGATATATACAAACAAGAATAAATAAGGAGCGTGTTAAGGTGAATATATTAGTGTTAAATGGAACCCCTAGAAAACATGGCAGGACAAGAATCCTTGCTGCTTTTCTTGCTGAAAAATATAAAGGAACCCTTATCGATTTGAGTCAAACGCCTCTCCCTCTTTATAATGGTGAAGAAGAACAGGATACGTTGTCAGCTGTTAAGCAACTAAAGGAGGAAGCGGCAAAAGCAGATGGAATACTACTATGTTCTCCTGAATATCATAGTGGAATGAGCGGTGCACTAAAAAATGCACTGGATTACCTAAATAACGAGTATTTCGCTGGGAAGCCAGTTGCTATTTTTGCTGTTGCAGGTGGTGGAAAAGGTGGAATCAATGCTCTTAATAATATGCGAATGGTAGCAAGAGGATTATATTCCAACGTAATTCCTAAACAGCTAGTATTAGATCCAGATGATTTTGATATGGATCAAAGGAAGATAAAAGAAGGTAGCCAAGATAAGGTTGATGCAGTAATGCAACAATTTCTTATTTTTAAAGATCTTAAAATTTGATTTATTAAGTGATTTGTTTTCAACAGATAAGTAAACGCTCAACGCCTGTGTTTATTAGCTGCCATTTTGATGAGTTTATCGTCAGTCTGAAGAACCTATAAAATGGGTTCTTTTTATAAAAATAAAAATATGGAGACAAACTAGGCTAAAGTAGCGAAATTTATTATGTAAATATGGTATGATTTTAATATATGGAGGTGGTTTTTTGCTAACGAATATTGGTGTACCTGGGTTAATCCTTATTTTGGTTATCGCATTAATTATTTTTGGACCAAGCAAACTACCTGAAATCGGAAGGGCATTTGGTAAAACATTAAGAGAATTTAAAAGCGCAACAAAAGACATATTGGACGATGATGATGATAAGAAAGCCTGACGTCTTTACCCCTTTAGATATTGGTCTAAAGGGGTTTCTTCTATAGTGATCAATTACAAAAGAAATGGATAGGTGTAGCATGAATAAACAAAATGAATTAACCTATGTATTACATATGCTAAAAAAATATGGAACAATCGTATACACAGGGAATCGATTAGATGATATTGCTATTATGGAATTAGAACTACAAGACCTTTATGAATGGAAGCTAATTTCAGATGAGGAATTTATAAAAGCCAAAGCGATACTTAAAAGAGAACAAAAACAATAGGGATGGTTCTTTTTGTTTTAAAATAGAATAAATGCATTACTCATGTTAACAATGTGACAAACGAAACGTCCCTCTGTCATGCCTCGGTTATTTTGATTTTTTAAAATAATAGCCTAGACCGACCCAAAGAACGGCTCCAACTATAGTGATAATTGCGCCACCTATTCCAAAATAAATATATGTAAAAATACTGGATAGAAGTGAAATGGATGCAACGACCATACTTGCAAAAAAAGCAGCATCTTTATTCAAAAGAATCCCTCCGAAGTCAAGTTTTCTTTTATAATATATCATATCTATTATTCATTCTATACCTTTACCGTAAAAAGAAAATAGTAAACCTCCCATCAAGATTAAAGAACAGCACAGAAATGGGGCTTTATCTACAAGCTGAAAGCTACTGAAGGATTTATTCAGTAGCTTTTTTCCCTAGAACGGTTGCATTTACCACGCCAGAGCCTTGAGCTATTCGGGAGGTGAATTGTAGTCTACTAGCGGTTTGTTTTAAATATCGTGTAACCTCATGAGTAGGTAATTTTGGGTATTTACTTAACATTAATGCTGCAACTCCAGATACATGGGCAACTGCCATAGAAGTACCACTTAGTTCTCTGAAGGAATTATTTAACCAAGTAGATGTTATTTTTTCACCAGGTGCAGCAAGGTCTACATTAGGACCAATTGTACTAAAATCTGATATTTTATTGTTTTCATTTATAGAAGTAACAGCAATTGCTTCACTAAATTGAGCAGGATATTCTAATCTACCACGTGTACCCTTATTTCCTGATGCTGCAATCATGATAATACCAGCTTGTTGAGCTCTATAGATGGTTTCCTTAAAAGCTGTGCTTGGTTCATTAAATCCAAAGCTCATATTGATAATCTGCATGCGATTCTCAATACACCAATTAATTCCTTTGATAATATCAGAAAGTTTAGCGGTTCCATCTTTATTAAATGCTTTAACAGCATAAAGGTCTACCTTTGGTGCTACGCCAACAACACCGAATTCGTTATTTACTGCCCCAATTGTACCGGCTACGTGTGTTCCATGGCCATTATGATCATAAGGAGATAAAAAAGGCTTTAAAATATTGACGCCACCTTTAATATTCTTTTGAAGATCAGAATGATCAAATGCAATACCTGTATCAAGAACAGCTACACGAATATTTTGACCTTGGGTAGCACTCCAAGCTTGTTCTGCACCAATTCTTTTTATTCCCCAGGGGACTACCTGTGATTTTGCTATGATTTTTCCTTTATAAGGAATATGGATATTTACTTCTATATCTTCTTCAATGTGAAATATATCTGGATGATGTCTAAAGGCTCTAATAACTCTTTCATCTGGAAATAAACCAATAAAAGCATTTAACCTTTTTAGATATTTTAGGTCTCTTATATGATAATGTTTTAGATCACGAAAACAACAATCAGGAGATGCAGAGGGTTTCATAAACATAATTCTTCTGGCATAGTGTCTGTTTTGCATTCGTTTAGATGTTATTAATCTTCTCATAAAATCAGGTGGTCGCCAAGGATAAGGAGTCATATATTTAACTCCTTTCTATTGTTTTCTTTTTTTTCTTTTTGTTTGATCCATCGCATCATTAATTTTCCTTGCTTGTTGATCAGATAATAATTTTTCTCCCTTCAGAAAATCTATGGCACTTCCAGGGTTGCCAGTTCTTTTAATCTCATCTGCCAAGTTTTTCAATTGATCTTTGCTTGCTGGTGCATTGGTTACTCTTTGAATATATTCTAGTAACCCTTCTGTTCCTTTCGTGTCCTTCACATTCTTTGCATTATGCAAAAAATTGGTAAGTTGATCTTCTGTCATAATCTTTTGTCCCATTACTGTATTAATTAAGTCTACAAAATCCTTTTTTGTTGGTTTTTGTCCAGCCATGCTATCGTCCTCCTTTACAATATAACTTACTAGGAAAAGATTGATTTGGTGATAGAGAAACGCCTATAAAAATGGAAAATAAAAAAAATGGGCATTTATCTTCATTTTCTGGAACAAATGGGCGAAACGAATATATATCTAGGTCATAGCATATATAGAAGATTTTTTATGAGAAATAAGGAGGAGGGATTTCTTAAAGTGAGCTCCCAAAGCACGAGGATTAAAAAAAGGAAACAAAATATGCAAGTGAAAAAAAGAACTCCCAGGACAATAAGGGTAGAGGAAAATATGGGAAAACCATTACCGCCAGTTATCTCAGAAGCATTCAACTTTAAGAATTTTGATTTTGTAGGGAAAATTGATGATATGCGTTCATTGACAAAGGAATTATCTATTATGGCAAGGCAAATGGAGCAGTGGATGGGAATTGCTTATACGGTTAGTATGGCTTTTAAAGATAATGGGGTATTAAAGGATGTTATAAAAGCAATCTCCAATGTAGGGTCGGGTTCATTGCAAAGTAATAATAATCCATCTAGACCAGAGGAAAGATCAAAGGAAGAAAAAAATGAATTCTCTCTACCGCCTTCTCCATTTTCATTTTTTGATGAAGGAGACAGGAGAGAAGCAGATTCTCCTCAAAATGGAGGCGGAAAACAAAAAGAACCTGGATTTAATCTGTTTGAGGTAATTAATAATCCAGCATTCCAAGAAATAGTGTCCAAATTATTTTTACAGAAAAGATGAACACTGGAAGATGAATTAACAATACTAAAAAAAGAAAGCCAGAATATTGGCTTTCTTTTTTTACGGTGCTTTGATGAGCCCTTGCTATTTTTTTGGAGAACAAGCTCCAAAAAACCATTTTTTTTCAGTTTTAATAGTGTTTTCCTATAAACTCTTCAGGGAAAATAAACCAGAAAATAACGATTAGGGTAAGTATAAAAAGAAGAAGGTGCCTAGGATTTGACCACAAAGGTTACAGCTCCTTCCAAAATAGTAGGGTGCTAAATTTTTGTCTTACTTCAATGTATGTAGGTTCAATTTCTGTCGCTGTAGGACAGATACCCATTTTTTAAAAAATAGGCATGTAGCTTATGCAGTTTTTTGGTATGATAATAGATAGATTGCTCTAATTTGATGAAAAATAAATGTCATTTTGAGGTAAAGGAGAAATCATAAGATGAATTTTTTATTTGCTATCTTGTTTGGATATTTGGTAGGATCTATTCCTTCCGCGCTAATTGCAGCAAAGAAATACAACATTGATATACGAAAGCATGGGAGTGGAAATATTGGTGGAACAAATGCATTTAGAGTGCTAGGAAAAAAAGCGGGGTTTATCGTCACATTAGCTGATATGGCAAAAGGAGCGATTCCTACTTGGATCATGTTATCTTACGGTGGGGAAACTGGAGAAATAATAGCAGTAGTTACTGGAATTTCTGCTATTTTAGGGCATTCTTTTTCTATGTTTGTGAATTTTAAGGGAGGAAAGAGTGTAGCTACGAGTGCTGGGGTTATGCTTGTATTGAATCCAATTGGACTAATCATTGGACTGAGCATGTTTTTCATTTTACTTTTTACAACAAAATATGTCTCATTGTCGTCGATGTTAGCCGCTGTTACTGTTGTGTTTTTCATATGGTTTATTGAAGATTCTTTATTAATTCAGATTATAACGGTCTTATTTGCTGCTTTTATTATTTTGCGTCATCATACCAATATCAAGAGATTAATACAGGGTAAGGAAACGAAAGTATTCCAGAAGAAAAAATAGACTTTGTTTTATTAGAGAGGAGTATAATATACTTGAAATTTTCAGGGCAGTTACGAGAATTATTCCATGAATATAAAGAACCAATTCAGTACTATCTTCAAATTAACGATGATCACATCCCTTTAAATCAACATATAGGGAAGGTAATGAAGCTGCGGTTTTTGGAAGAGATTAATTGTATTCATTGTGGAAGGAAAGTTAAGAAAACCTATAATAATGGTTCATGTTATCCATGTTTTATTAAGCTACCTCAGAATGATTTGTGTATTGTTAAACCTAATTTATGCCATTATGATCAAGGAACCTGTAGAGATGAGTCATTTGCGAAAAGTCAATGCTTGATTCCTCATTACGTTTATTTGGCATTAAGTAGTGATGTGAAGGTTGGTATTACGAGAAAGCCAAATGCTTATAAAAGATGGATTGACCAAGGTGCTGTTCAATCGATTCCTATAGCAGAGGTACCAACAAGAAAAATGGCAGGCGATCTTGAATTATTTTTAACCAATCATTTGCCTGATAAGACAAATTGGAGAAAAATGCTAAAATGTGACATTGCAGAAGCAGATCTTTTATCCATTAGAGAGGAAATAAAGGCAGTTATACCAGAGGAATATCAAAAGTATCTTATAGAGGTAGATCAAATAAATGAATTTACCTATTCCGTATTAGAATCATTGGAAAAAATCAAATCATTTAGTCTAGATAAAACGCCAGCTATAGAGGGAAAATTAATAGGAATTAAAGGTCAATATATCCTCTTAGATAACGGTGTTTTTAATATGAAAAAGCATACTGGATATAAGGTGGAGGTAGAGCTTGTAGATAGTGAATGAGATAATTTGTAGTACAAATTAAATAGCTTTTTTATATGAGGTGTGTTTTTCAAACACACTTTTCTTATTAGTTGGGTTGTTGGTTTTGTTCTATATGATGGAGTATCCCCATAAACTGATATAAATGAGTTACTTTTATTTTAGTTAAGGTGGGGTAATATGTTCTATAAAAAATGTATAACCATTTCAATTATTGTATTTTTCGTTGCTATACTATTCATTCCTAATTTTGTACAAGCAAATGATAACGATGGAATTTATCAAGCTTTACTAGCAGGGAAGAGAATAGTAAAGGACAGAGATTTTATTCAAGAGGAAAAACCTACTGTCTATTTAACATTTGATGATGGTCCAAGTTCCTTAACAGAAGAGGTATTGGATATTTTAAAGGAAGAACACGTGAAAGGAACTTTTTTTGTCTTAGGACAATATGTTGAGAATAATAAGGAAATTCTAAATCGTATTGTCAAAGAAGGACATGCAATTGGTAATCATACTTATACACACGAATATAAAAAAGTGTATAGTAGCTTTTCTGTATTTTGGGAAGAAATCCAGCAAACAGAGAAGCTTATATATGATATAACTGGAGTACGAACATCATTGGTACGCACACCTGGTGGAACGTATAAAAATTGGGATAGCTTTTATTTCTATTATATGGATCAAGAAGATTATCTTATTTATGATTGGAACGTAGATAGTGGTGATTCAAAGCGTAGAAACGTTTCAACGGAGGAAATTATTCAGACTATTAAGCAGTCAATATTAAGTGACAAATTAATTGTTCTTATGCATGATGGCACAGGACATGTTAATACGGTAAAGGCTTTACCAGAAATAATCCAATATTATAAAGATTTAGGCTATCAATTTAAAACATTATCGGAAAAAGTAGAACCAATTATTCATCATAGTACGCCAACAAGATGGGATAGAGAAGATGAATTTGCAGCACACCTCCAGTTTGTTCGTAAGATACCTCCTGTTTTAGTTACAAATCAATCAGATAGATTGAGGAAAGAGAATAATGAAGATCTTTATATAAAAAATATGCTAAATAAGCAGCTAATTCTTGAAGAAATAATAGCTGCTGATTCACAACCTATAAATACAACTGTAGAGCCGAGTATTCATTCTGTGATTTCATTACCTGCGGTATATACATGGACGCTAACAAAGCTCTTGCTTCTATTACCATTATCAAAAACTTTCTCTCCCTTCCTATTTTTTGATTTATAATTTATCATAGAAGATAAAAAGGAAAGAAGGAATAGGAGTGGCTTGGTTTGATGCGTTTGCTCAACATTATGATGGATGGTATCAATCAGAATTAGGAAGCTTTGTAGATAAGGTGCAAAAACAATTAATAGAGGAAGCTGCAGAACTAAAAATAAATGAAAAGGTGTTAGATATTGGTTCTGGAACAGGAAACTATTCTTTATGGTTGGCTCAAAGAGGATTAGAGGTAACGGCTATTGACCAATCAAAGGAAATGATGAACATTGCAAAAAAGAAAGCTGAAGAGAAAAATCGAAGGATAGAATGGATTTTAGAGAATGCACAATATTTGCCTTTTGAAGATAATAGCTTCGATTTGGTTATTTCCGTTACTGCGATTGAGTTTATGGATAATCCAACGCATGTAATACAAGAAGCGATGAGAGTATTAAAGCCAAATGGAAGACTAGTAATAGGTGTTTTAACAAAAGAAAGCGCATGGGGAGATATGTATAAAAAAGCAGCAGAAGACCCAATGAGTATTTTTGCTAAGGCTCATTTATATACAGAAGAAGAGATACCCAAGCTATTATCGCAGGACTTTATATTAAAAAAAGGACTATATATTTCTCCAACAGAGGAATTTGACATTGAGATGGCTTGGGAAACAGAGAAAAAGAATCAAGCTGCATTAGCAGAGAGGGCAGGTTTTTTTGTTATACGTTGGAATAAGGAGAAGCAAGTATGATTTCATGTCAGGTCGCCTTATATCCGCTTGCAACAAAGGAATTTGAAAAGGTTATAGTTGATGCACTTGAAGCAATTCAGCCATTAAAAGAGCAAGGTTTAACTATAGAAGTTGGTGCGATGAGTACGATATTAAAAGGAACTGATGATATAGTATGGCAAGGAATACGAATGCTTTATGAAAAATCCAGTGAGAATGGACAGCAGATTGTTTTAAACGTGCAGATGTCAAATGAATGTGGTTGTGATATTTAAATTGATTTTTTTGTTTTAACATAATTAGCTAATATCCTATATAGGGTATTAGCTTTTTAGTATGGAGAGAGTTGATAAGGGAGATGCTAAGGTCTATCTGGGCAAAATAATCATTTAGAAATACGAAATTATTCTATTATTTCCTTTTATGTTTTGTATAATAGTAGAGAATAGTATTTAATGAAGGGAGTCTTTCTTTTGGACAAGAGATTACAAATGTTTAAAGAGCTAACAGAAGCACATGGCGCGCCAGGGTTTGAAAAAGAAGTAAGAGAATTGATGCGTAAATACATAGGTAAATACACTAACGAAATTGTTCAAGATAATCTTGGAGGAATTTTTGGAGTAAAGCGAGGGTTAGCATCAGGGCCTACAGTAATGGTAGCAGGCCATTTAGATGAGGTTGGTTTTATGGTCACAAGAATAACAGACGACGGGTTTATTAAGTTTCAGACATTAGGAGGATGGTGGAGTCAAGTTCTACTAGCACAAAGGGTAAGAATATTAACAAAGAATGGTGAGGTAGAAGGAGTAATTGGTTCTATACCACCGCATATATTATCAGATGATATAAAAAATAAGCCACTTGACATAAAAAAGATGTTTATTGATATTGGTGCAGATAGTAAAGAGGATGCGGAACAGATTGGCATACGACCTGGACAGCCTATAGTTCCAGCTACTCCTTTCCAAGTAATGAGCAATCCTAAAAAAATGATGGCAAAGGCTTGGGATAATCGATATGGTTGTGCAATGGCAATTGATTTATTAGATGAAGTAAAGAACATTGATTTACCAAACACTTTATACGCAGGAGCCAACGTTCAGGAGGAAGTAGGACTTCGTGGAGCGACTGTAGCTGCTAACATGATAAACCCTGATATTTTCTTTGCACTAGATGCAGGGCCAGCAGGAGATGTTCCAGGGGCACCAGAGGACGCAATGGGTAAATTAGGGGATGGTGTGCTAATTCGTATCTATGATCGTACCTATATAACAAATCTAGGAATGAAAGAATACATTTTAGATACGGTGGCATCATTAGGTGTTAAATATCAATACTTTACTTCTAGAGGAGGAACGGATGCAGGAAAAGTGCATCTTCATGGAAAAGGGGTCCCTTCCATTGTAGTGGCAATTCCATCTCGTTACATACACAGTCATGCATCTATTATACATTATGATGATTATTTAGCAGCCAAAGAAGCCTTGGTAGCTATGGTAAAAAATTTAGATAGTAGCACATATAAAACAATTATAAATAAGTCTTAAAACGTATACCTACACAAAAACCCGTCAATGACGGGTTTTTTGCATTTTTAGAGCATTCCACATCCCGATAATCACAAATAAAATAGTAACCAATATTAATGCAGACCAACCATAGGGCCCCCAAACATATCCAAGAAGGAAGCTACCCATACTTCCACCAACGTAATAAGAGAAGAGATATAAGGCAGAAGCGCTAGCTTTTGCCTGGTTTGCATGGTGACTAACCCAGCTGCTTGATGCAGCATGAGAAAAGAAAAAACCAATAACAACAATCGTTAATCCAAGTAGAATCATGATTAAAGGAGAGGTAAGCATAAATAGGAGTCCGATGAATATCATAACTAAACCAAGCATCACACGTTGTGGAATCGTTAAAAGCTTATCAAGTCTTCCAGATAGAGTAGAACTAAAAGCGCCAGCTATAAAGGATAGATAAAGTAGTCCAATAAATGATGTTGATAAAGAATAAGGCGCTTGATGTAAATAATATCCTAAATAATTAAACAGACCAACGAAGATAAAAAAGATAATGGCAGCATTATAATAGGCTTTGCGTAAAATAGGATTTTTCCAATGAAGTATAACTTCTTTTATCGCTGTTTTTTTTGAAAATTGACGTGGTGTAAAGTGATTGCATTTTGGAAGTAAAAGGAGAAATAATACTAAGATAATAAGGTCAAGCATGCCCATAACAAGAAAAGCGTATTTCCAGCCCCATAAATCTGCAATAAAAGCACTTATTATTCTTCCTCCCATTCCGCCAATACTATTTCCAGCAATATATATTCCAATAACTGCTCCGATTGTCTGTTTGTCAAATTCTTCACCTATGTATGCATAAGCAATAGCTGGAAGGCTTGCCAAAAATATTCCT
>JAENYW010000085.1 GCA_016841555.1 Tepidibacillus decaturensis | reverse complement strand
AATTAATTCACCACTCTGTTCGTTTACAGAAGGGTGAAAAAATCTTAATCGAATTAATTGGTAAAGAAACAGAGCTTGTAGAAGCCATAACTAGAGAAGTATATAAAACAGGGGCTATACCCTATGTAACAATTAAAAATCAGAAGCTTCAACGAGCCTTATTGATGGAAGCAACGGAAGAGCAGATGAAGGATATCGCTAATTGGGAACTAGAACGTATGAAAACGGTTGATGCTTATGTTGGGCTGCGTTCTGGAGATAATGTAAATGAATTGTCTGATGTTCCAGATGAAAAGATGAAACTATACTCTACTCATTTTTTAAGACCTGTTCACTTTGATGAACGCGTCAATCGAACAAAATGGGTTGTATTACGTTATCCTACATCTTCAATGGCACAACTAGCTAATATGAGTACGGAAGCTTTTGAGGATTTTTATTTCAAGGTATGTAACTTAGATTACAGTAAAATGTCCAAAGCAATGGACGCGCTAGTAACACTAATGGAAAAAACAGATAAAGTACATATAAAAGGATCGGGTACTGACCTGACCTTTTCTATCAAAGGAATACCGGCAATCAAATGTGCTGGTGAGTTAAATATTCCAGATGGAGAAGTATATACTGCACCTGTAAAGGATTCTGTTCATGGTGTTATAACCTATAATGCTCCATCCTTATATGAAGGAGTAACCTACGATAATATCAAGCTGGAATTTAAGGACGGGAAAATTTTAAACGCAACTGCAAATAATACCGAACGCATTAATCAAGTATTCGATACCGATGAAGGAGCAAGATATATTGGGGAATTTGCTATTGGAGTAAATCCATATATTTTACATCCGATGAAAGACATTCTCTTTGATGAAAAAATTGCTGGAAGCATTCATTTTACACCAGGTAATGCCTATGATGATGCAGATAATAGCAATCGTTCGAATATTCATTGGGATTTGGTACATATTCAACGCCCTGAATATGGTGGCGGTGAAATCTATTTTGATGATGTCCTGATTCGTAAGGATGGACGTTTTGTCATTCCAGAGCTTGAACCGTTAAATCCAGAGAATTTAAAATAGGATAAGCAGAAACCCTCTACTGTCATTGTTAGATGTCAGAAGAGGGTTTTCCTTGTTATAGGTATAATACGGTAAAAGAAATAGGATAATAGGGTATAGCTAGGTAATGAGAAAGGAAGAAGGAAATGCGGAAGAGTATACTGGTTTTTATTGTTACAGCAATTATAGCTTTAGGGATATTCGGTATAAGTGGCAGATTTACATCTACTCAACCTCCAGATCAACAGGAAACAGAAATAATAACAATAGAAGCTGATCATGAAGAGACAGTTAAACCCACAAAACCTGTAGAACCGATTGAAGCACAAGAACCTGTTCCACAGATTAAACCCATACAGCTATCTGTCAAACCAACGGTAAGTTATCCTGGAGATACGGTATTTGTACAAGCTTCACAGGATGGAATGATAACCTTTAATGGGAAAGAGTACAAGCTTAGCTCTGCATCTTCTGGGCACATCACTTTCTTGCCAATCTCTATCGATCAAAAACCTAGTGAGCTGGTCATACAATGGATTCCAACAGAACAGAGTGAAGCTACTGAGGAAATAGATGAAGATATTTCTAAAGACTCAAGGCAAACAAAGGTAACAATCAAAGAAAAAAGCTTTTCTACGCAATATTTAATCGTAACAGAAGAACAAGAAAAAATGCGTAGAAATACCAAAAAAATTGAAGAGGATCAGAAAAAGTTTTGGAAGGCCTTGTCTAATCCAATAGAGGAACCACAGTTTTCTGGTGCCTTTCTTCAACCATTAGAGGGTCGATTCAGTACGATGTTTGGCTATACTCGATATGTAAATGGTGTTCTTTCTTCTAGACATCTTGCCATAGATATTGCAGCACCAGATGGTACTCCTATTATTGCTCCTGCTAATGGGAAGGTAGTGCTAGCAGAGTCTTTATATTTATCTGGAAATAGAGTGATTATTGAGCACGGAATAGAGCTATATACTTACTTTAGTAATTTATCTAGATTAGATGTTCAAGTGGGAGATGAGGTGAAAAAAGGCGATGTTATCGGCTTAGTAGGCTCTACTGGCTTCTCAACTGGTCCTCATCTACATCATGCTGTCTATGTTCATGGCTATGCAATAAATCCAGAACTGTTTTTTGGTAGCAATCCGTTTGAATGGGGGGAGGAAAAAAAATCCCTTCTTAAAGAGTAGAGTTTTATTTTGCATTGAAAGCAGAATTTGTATTTCACTACGCGTTCCGTTGTCTGTTGTCTGAAGACAACTCCCAAAAGTCACTGCTTTAGTGAAACACAAATTCTTAGGCAAAGTATAAATTTTTTTGCAAAATACAACTCTTGTTAGTTAGTAATTTTTTATTGAAAATTAGTGAGTAACGATGACTTCTTTTTCGTTTGTGACTAATTCTGCTTCACCTTTATCATTCACCTTAATATTTCCTGATCCAAAAACAGTAGCATAGGTTTTATACCCACCATCGATATTTTTCACTTGAAATCCGTGTTGTTTAAGGATGCGATATGCTAAATATCCCCTTAAGCCAACTTGACAATACACATACATTTCCTTATCTTTAGGGAGTTCATCTAAACGATCTCTTAATTCATCCAAAGGAATATGTGTAGAGCCTAAGATATACCCAGTCGTTCTTTCGTTATATTCCCTTATATCCAAGAAATATCCATCTTGTTGTAGAAGCTGATTTATTTCATGCCATTGTATCTGTTCCAATGTTCCATCTAACAGGTTGCTTGCAACGTAGCCTATCATGTTGACAGGATCCTTTGCTGAAGAATATGGTGGTGCATACGCTAATTCCAAATCAGGAAGGTCAAAAATTGTTAATTTTCCTTTTATTGCTGTTGCGATAACGTCTATTCGTTTATCTACACCCTCCTTACCAACTGCTTGAGCTCCAAAGATTTCTCCTGTTTTAGGGTGAAAAAGAATTTTTAAGGCAATAGGAGAAGCATCAGGATAATAGCCAGCATGGGAACCAGGATGAATATGAACGGTATCATATTCCATTTGTAAGGATGTAAGGGTCTTTTCATTATTTCCTGTCGCTGCCATTGTAAAATCAAATACCTTCGCAATGGAAGTTCCTAATGTCCCTTTATATTCCTCACTAATTCCGTTAATTCGGTCTGCAACAATTCTTCCTTGGCGATTTGCTGGCCATGCAAGAGGAATCATCGTAGGCTTTCCATTGATATAGTCAACTACTTCAATGGCATCCCCAATCGCATATATACTTGGATCAGAGGTTTGAAGGTTAGTGTTTACTTTGATTCCACTTCTTTCTCCAACTTCTAATCCTGCTTGTTCAGCTAGCTTGCTTTCTGGTCTAACACCAATGGATAAAATAATAAGATCTGCTTCGATTACCTTACCATTTTGAAGCACTATTTTTTTCCCGTTATCATGGAATTCCTTCACACCATTTCGGAGGATGAGGTTAACTCCTTTTTCCTTTACATGATTATGAAGAATAGAAGCCATTTCAAAATCAACTGGTGCCATTATTTGCTCTGTCATTTCCACCAATGTTACGTCCATGTTTTTATTATGTAGATTTTCTGCCATCTCTACACCAATAAATCCTCCACCAATGACCACGGCTTTTTTAGGTTGGTAATTGTCGATATAAGCCTTTATTTTATCCGTATCTGGAATATTACGTAACGTAAATAAATTGTTTGCTTCCTCTATACCTGGAATACGAGGCTTTAATGGTTCTGCACCTGGAGATAAGATTAACGTATCATATGCTTCCTCGTAGATCTCGTTTGTTCTTAGGTTTTTCACAGTAACCTGTTTAGTCTCGCGGTTAATCGAGATAACTTCACTTTTATTACGAATATCTAAGTTGAATCGTTGAGCCATTCCTTCTACTGTCTGCACAAATAAAGCAGCACGATCTTTTATTGTTCCACCAATATAATAAGGAAGTCCACAATTGGCGAAGGAAATATGTTCGTCCCTTTCAAACATAATAATATTCGCTTCCTCATCTAATCGTCTTAAACGGGTAGCAGTAGTAGCACCACCAGCAACTCCACCTACAATAACTATTTTCTTTGTCATTAGTCTAACCTCCAAAAGTATAATGTGATAACATGAACACATAATATATATATGTTGATAAAAATAATTAAATTTTAAGAAAATATGCTTAATTTAGATAAAATATATTGTTAAATTTTTCACAAGCAATATTTTACATTAATTATTGTAGCACAAAAATTTGTTTTTGTATTAAAAAAAGTTTATGAAAGTTTTATGAATTTAATGAAGCTTTTATGAAGTTGCTTACCGTTTATTTTGATACAAAATGAAGGTTTTTACTTGTAGAAGTTAAAGGGATTATTTAAGGTAACTGCATGATGTGGTATAAGTAGGGAGGATAGAACCTCGCTTCACTAGAAGAAATAAGCTATGTAAAATTAGTCATAGCAAAACAAGGATATTGTAGCAGGTGATTCCTTATATGTAAATACAGCTGCAGAATATCTATCATACTTTATGGTACTCCTATTTTATTCCCGCCTAATCGCATTGATCACGGTAAATTTACCTTCTTAGAAAGAAGTTATCAATTTCATGTGAATGATCAGGAGACCGATCCATAATCATGGCTTTGTTTATGATAAAGTATGGGATGAACGAGTTCACTTATCAAAATTAATTGAATAAAAGGAAGTAAAAAAGATGCCCATTAAGAGCATCTTTTTATGATAAAATATTAACCAACAGCTCCTAATGCACCTAAAGCTCCTATTGCTGTTTCTTACTCTTCTGGACGTATACTTCTTCTAAATTGAGGTGGTAAAGTATGCTTAATAATAAAGTCATTATTTCGTTTAAACATTCTACAGAAATAGTAGAGGGTACTATTGATCATTTTTCTTCTAAGGTTCTTTCCTTTTATTCCAGTCAAAATGATGTATACGATTTTTTGTCGGATGATCAAGAAATTGTGGTTTCTGTTAAGCATGCATTAAAAGGGGAATTAAAATATAGCGGTAGGGTTGATCAGCTACAAGGGAAAAAAGTTATTATTAATCTATTAGAAAATATTCATAAGAATCAAAGAAGGAACGAAGTAAGAGTGAACGTTTCTATTCCTGTGGAAATTTATAAAATAGACACCTTAGAGAGGTTAATTGAACTGGATAAATATATATCAGGAACGGTGAAGGATTTAAGTGCTAATGGATTATTGTTATACACTGATATAAATCTTGCTGAACAGTTAAAATTTTATATAACGATACAATTAAATGAAGAACAAATAGAAATTGTCGGAGAGATTGTTAGAAAAATAGAACAAAAGAATGCGTATCAATATGGTTGTAAAATTCATACGCTTTCTAATTCGGAAGCAGATATTATTAGGAAATTTGTTTTAAAAGAGCAGGTTCAAAAGAAGTTCATACGTAAAGTTGGACTGTATTAGAATAAGGTATCCTCAAAAGAGAGGATACCTTAATTATATCATTACAAATAGGATATACCGTCTAATGGGAATAACAGCTGTAATGGTGCTTTTTTACTATTCAATAAACCAACGGCATAAATCGTATAAAATTTATTCTTTTTTAGGGTAATGTTAGGTACATATAACACTCTTTCATTAGTACCTGTTGGGTATAATTCAAAAGTATATTGACCAGGGTTAACTTGAAGATATTTAGCCATCTCTTTATAGCCAATATTTTTGAAAAGAGTAGTTCCATCTTGCAAACGTACATCGACGTTAGGTGCATCTGGTGATAAGTGAGCAAATCTTAAAAAAGTAGCTCCTTCAGGAATTTGTTGTTTTTGTTCTGGGATAGCTGCTAGTTCTAACGTTGGTGCTTTTCCTATAGCAGCAATCGTGTAGATGGATTGCTCTGGAACCGTTGCATCTACTTGAATGATAGGCTTATCTGTTTTTCCTGCTGGAAAAACCCGAAGATTATATTTACCTGGTACTATAGCTAAGTAATCGGTGAATTGCTTATAGGCAAGATTCGAGGCTATTTTTTTATTATTTGCATACACATCAATGGCTTGAGCGTTAGGAACAGCGTGTAATAATCGGATGTAAGACTTTTGTTGATTAATCATAACATCACCTTTCTAAACATTTTGGTATCATTGTATGTATGCCTAGTAAAAAGGTTCGACTATCTGAAGAAGAATTTTATATTTTTCATGGATTAAATATATTTATTGCCAATTAATAGGTAAGATGCTATAATATAAATAAGAACATATATTCTTATTTAATTACAAAAATTTTTAGAAAAATGGTGAACGAAATACCAGAAAATTATGTTAGAATGAAGCTAATGGAACGGAGGTAATCGGATGGATAAGGAAATATTACAATTTTTATTGGAATTTCGAGAAGAGGTAAATCAGCGGTTCGAGCAAGTGGATGCAAGGTTCGAACAAATAGACAAAAGGTTCGAGCAGGTGGATGCAAGGTTTGAACAAATGGACAAGCGATTTGAACGATTAGAGGGTCGGACAGATCAGCATGAAGGTGTGATTCAGCAATTAATCGATATCGTTGGTTCAACAAACAAAAAAGTAGACTCATTATCTGAACGTGTAAACCGAATGCAAAACCAATTGGATACCATTGCTGCTCAACACACGGATATTGAGTACGCACATCAAAGAATCACAAAAAATGAAAGAGATATTAATAAAATTAAAGCGGTTCTTTTGGGAGAGATAAATTAGTAACACTATATATTGGTAACCCCTCTTTATCAAAATGGTAAAGAGTTTTTTATTTAATAAGGTTTCTTGTCCCATTAAGTTAAAATGTATTAAAATAGAGAATAGATGTATAGCAGAAAGGTGTGGAAGAATGAATTCAGAATTCATAAAAGCTGCA
Source organism: Tepidibacillus decaturensis (assembly GCA_016841555.1). Classification (GTDB taxonomy): domain Bacteria; phylum Bacillota; class Bacilli; order Tepidibacillales; family Tepidibacillaceae; genus JAENYW01. The sequence goes on along the minus strand of JAENYW010000085.1, from coordinate 3,959 downwards.
AAAAAGCAGAAAACGAATCATGTTCCTGTTTGGTATATGAGACAGGCAGGGCGATATCAACCAGAATATATGAAAATTCGTGAGAAATACTCCCTGTTTGAAATAACGCATCATCCTGAGGTTTGTGTGGAAGTAACAAGACTGCCAGTGGAACAGCTTGGTGTAGATGCAGCTATTCTATTTGCGGATATAATGACACCGCTTCCGTCAATAGGAGTAAATGTAGAATTAACATCTGGGGTAGGTCCAGTTATTGATTCACCAATACATACACGTGCCGATATAGAGCGTTTGGGAGAGCTTCATCCTGAACAGGATGTACCATATATCTTGGATGCAATTCGTCTTTTACGGGAGCAATTAGAGGTTCCGTTAATTGGTTTTGCAGGAGCGCCGTTTACATTGGCAAGCTATATGGTTGAAGGACGTCCTTCACGTGATTATCATAAGACGAAGGCATTGATGTATAGCGATCCTCAAGGTTGGAAAATCCTAATGGATAAGCTTGGAGATATGACAATTGCCTATTTAAAGGCACAAATAAACGCAGGTGCACAGGCTATTCAAGTGTTCGACTCTTGGGTAGGTACGTTAAACAATGAAGCCTATCATACGTATATTGCTCCAGTTATGCATCGTATTGTATCAGAGATTAAAAGTACATATGATGTACCCATTATTCTGTTTGGTGTAGGAGCAAGTCACTTGATTACGGAGTGGAACCAGCTTCCTGTTGATGTAATAGGATTAGACTGGCGTATGACCTTTGATAAAGCACGTCGTTTAGGGGTGAATAAGGCATTACAAGGAAATCTAGAGCCGTCCCTTCTTCTTGCTCCTTGGGAAGTGATTGAAGAAAATGTGAAAAGAATCTTAGATGAAGGGATGAAGGAGCCAGGCTTTATCTTTAATCTTGGACATGGAGTTTTTCCAGAAGTAAAGGTGGAAACATTACAACGACTTACCGCATTTATCCATGAATATACAGCCAAGTAATAATGGTAATAGATATAGGAAGTGATGCAATGACAAAATCAATTGGACTTTTGGTAATGGCCTATGGGACGCCAAGAAGCCATGAAGAGATTGAAGGCTACTATACCCATATTCGTCGAGGACGAAAGCCTTCGGTGGAACAGCTAGAGGAGCTGAAAGCACGCTATGAGATGATTGGCGGATTATCGCCATTGGCTGCTATTACGGAGAAACAGGTTCAGGCTTTAGAAGCTGCACTAAATGAGCAGCATGATGAGCTTCAATTTAAAGCTTATATTGGTTTAAAGCATACCTCTCCTTTTATAGAGGATGCTGTGCAAGCGATGAAACAAGATGGAATAGAGGAAGCGGTAAGTATTGTTCTAACTCCACATTACTCTGTGTTAAGTGTAAAGGAATATCATAACCGAGCACTAACAGAAGCAGATAAACTTGGTGGACCAATACTATATACTATTGATTCATGGTATAAAGAACCGAGCTTTATTAGCTATTGGGTAAACCAATTGAATCAGGTGTTTAGTGGCATAGATAAAAAGGAGCAGGAAAAAGCTGTTGTCATTTTTTCTGCTCATAGTTTACCAGAACGGATTTTGCAAATGAATGACCCTTATCCTAATCAGGTGAAAGAAACAGCAAAGATGATTGCAGATCATACGGGAATAAAAAATTATGCAGTAGGCTGGCAAAGTGAAGGGAAGTCTCCAGAGCCATGGATTGGACCAGATGTAAAAGTCCTTACGAAGGAACTGTACGATAAAAAACAGTATAGTACATTTATCTATTGTCCTGTCGGCTTTATTGCGAATCATCTAGAGGTTTTATACGATAATGATGTGGAATGTAAAAACCTAACGGAACAACTGGGAGTAAATTATATTCGTCCAGAAATGCCAAATGAGCATGTGGAATTTATACATGCTCTTGTACAGTCAGTAAGCAAAAAAATAATGGAGAAAGCAGTGATATAACATGGGGATGAAGCAACCGAAAATAGCAATTATCGGAGGAGGAATTACTGGCTTATCGACAGCATTCTATCTTCATCAATTTAAAAAAGATTTAAATATTCCTGTGGAAATCACTCTTTTTGAGTCAGAAAAAGAGCTTGGTGGAAAAATAAAAACACTAAAAAAAGCTGGCTTTAGTATCGAGCAAGGGCCAGATTCCTTTTTAGCAAGAAAAGAAGCAGCCTTTCGACTGATCAAAGCCGTTGGTTTAGAAAAAGAGTTAGTTCGAAATGAAACGGGAAAAGCATATGTTTTATTGGAAGATAGCCTACATCCTATTCCAGAGGGAGCAGCAATGGGAATCCCAACAAAAATGTCTCCATTTGTTACAACAGGTTTATTTTCTATATCAGGTAAAATGAGAGCAGCCTTCGATTTAGTCTTACCACGAGTATCAAAAAAAGATCAGGATCAATCTCTAGGTTCTTTTTTTCGCTATCGTTTGGGAGATGAAGTGGTAGAAAATCTTATTGAGCCTTTATTATCAGGTATCTATGCAGGAGATATTGATCAATTAAGCTTAAAGGCTACTTTTCCACAATTTTATCAGGTGGAGCAAAAATATCGTAGTCTTATATTGGGCATGAAAAAAGCAATGCCACAACCTAAACAACGACCTGGAGAAAGGAAAGCAGGAATCTTTCAAACATTAAAAACTGGGCTCTCTTCTCTTGTGGAAGAAATAGAGCGTCAGCTTCCGTCAACAGCGGTTGAAAAAGAAAAAACTGTACTAGAAGTAAAACGTGTCGGTGAAGCATATGAATTAGGTTTTGAAAATGGAGAGAATAAAATCTATGACTATGTGATTATCACAACACCACATCAAGTAGCAAGAGAATTGCTTCGTTCCTATGATTTTATTCAAGCTTTAGAGGAAATTCCTTCTACCTCTGTTGCTACGGTTGCGTTAGCTTTTCCTGAAAGTGCTATTAAGCAACCATTAGAAGGAACAGGCTTTGTTGTTTCTAGAAGAGCAGGCTATACCATTACGGCGGTAACCTGGACACATAAAAAGTGGCCTCATACAACACCTCAAGGACACGTCCTATTAAGAGGCTATGTAGGTCGACCAAGTGATCAAAAAATAGTGGAACAAACGGATGATGAAATCCTGCAAGCTGTTTTAGAGGATATACATAAGATAATGAAGATTGAGGAAGAGCCGTCCTTTTCTATGGTTACTCGGTGGAAAAAATCAATGCCTAAATATATTGTCGGTCATAAAGAAAGAATAGATCAACTTAAAGAACGTTGTAGGCAAGCATGTCCTGGAATATTTTTAGCTGGAGGAGCCTATGAAGGAATTGGTGTTCCAGATTGTATTGAACAGGGGGAACGGGTTGCAGAACAAATAAAAGATTTACTTCTACGATAAAAAAAAGCTGCTTTCTTAGCAGCTTTAATTGATTTTATATATTTTTAATGCATCGGATAGTGTAAGTATCTTGTTATGAATTTCTTGAATAGACGCTGCTATTTCTTCTATAGAAGCTGTCTGTTCTTCCGTTGTAGCACTGACCTGTTGTGTAGCTGCTGCTGCTTGCACAGAAACTGTTGAGACGTTTTCAATGGATGTTAGGACATTTTCTTTTAATTGTTCTATGTAGAGAATATCTTCATGTAAGGGTTTTATTCCATTGACCATTTCATCTGCCGAAAGCTTTATTTCATCAAAGGATTCCTTTGTAAGTCCTAAATATTGAAAAGCGTTTTTTTCAACCTCTCGAGCCTTTTCCATCGTTTGTGTCGTTATATCAAAAAAGTGTAAGATATCCTGAATAATGTGTTGGATATCTTGGGTAGCATTAGTAGATTGCTCAGCAAGCTTTCTAACTTCGTTTGCTACTACCGCAAATCCTCTTCCTTGCTCACCAGCTCTAGCTGCTTCAATTGCGGCATTTAGTGCTAACAAATTGGTTTGTTGTGAAATTTCTTGGATGGTTCCAATGATAC
>JAENYW010000084.1 GCA_016841555.1 Tepidibacillus decaturensis | reverse complement strand
TTAACGTTATATCGTTATCAGGTTTGTAAACAAGCAGATACCGTTTTAGCCCATTTTCTGCAAGAGGAGGTACAAAATTTTTCTGTTATCAAGAATTCCTTTGATTATTATGAAAAAATAACAACACATGATTCTTCTTTATCTTCCTGTGTATTTAGTATCATGGCTTCTAAGGTTGGTTATTACGATAAAGCATATGATTACTTTATCGAGACAGCCCGTATGGATTTAGATAATACCCACGGGAATACAAAGGATGGATTACACATGGCTAATATGGGTGGCACATGGATGGCTATTATTATGGGATTTGCAGGTCTCCGTGTGAAGGAAACAGGCGTTTCTTTTACTCCTTCTATTCCAAAGCCATGGACCTCTTATGCTTTCTCCATTCAATATCAGGGACGCTTGATCCACGTGACCATTAATCAGGAAGATGTCCAAATTCGTTTATTACAAGGGGAAGGCTTTACTTTAAAGGTATTTGCTAAGGATTATGCATTACATAGTGAACAACCTATTACTGTTTCTTTTTAATTTTATTTAACCTTTAAAAAATTGCTAAAGCAAATATAGTATAGAATTGTATGTTACAACACGCTCCGATGAACGAGAATTTGTACTTTACAACGAGCTCCGTTGTTCCTCAATCAAGGGCTCGTCATTCTGACCCATCCTATGGATGGGCTTTTGCATGCACATATACCTATTTTTCGAATAATGTAGTAGGAAAAGAAACTGGAAGGGACTGATTTTCCTATGGATCCTTATCAATTACCAGTAGCCATTCAAACAATAGTTCGTACTGCCCCAAATCTTTCTATCAAAATTCCTCAAATTGTTTATCTTCCTAAGCAAAGAGTACAAATTACTATTAATGCGGCTATTCGTCAACGTGTAGAGCAATTATTTGACATGGTCAAACAGGAAGGCTATTATCAGCTAGGAAAAACAAAATATAACGGTACCTATGAAATAAAAAATAATCAAAGGGGTATTTTAAGTCTAACATTAAGTAATTTTGCTTTTATGTACCAAATGGCTCATCCTGTAGATCATCTTACTTCCATAACGACTGATGTTAGAACAGGAAAAATATATGCTTTAAATGAGCTTTTTAAACCAAATAGTCCTTATGTTGAACGCATATCAGAAATTATTAAGCAACAATTAACCTATCGTGATATCCCATTATTTGAACCCTTTGAACAGATTAAATCCGATCAGGATTATTATATAGCAGATAAAGCACTGGTTATCTATTTCCAAAGATATGAAATTGCCCCTCGTCCAGCAGGATATCCTATGTTTCCTATTTCTATTTACGAACTAGAAGATATTATAGATAAACAGGGTCCACTTGGAATGATGATCGTAGATTAATGAAATATTAGATTTTGATAAACACCACCTTTAGATAGTCCCCTTCTCTAAATTCCTTCATTGTTTTAAAATCTTTAGGAAGGGAAAATTCCTCTAGGCTTTTGTAAGTTCTATTCATTTCCTTAAATGCTGTAGCGATAAAACCTTTAAATTGGTTCATATCGAAGGTACTAGCGTTTGTAGAAGCAACAATGACACCATTATCTTCTGTTATCTTAATCGCTTCTTTTAGAAGGTATTTATAATCCTTTGCTGCACTAAATGTATATTTTTTTGATCTAGCAAAGCTTGGAGGATCAAGTATCACCATGTCAAACTTTTGTTCTTTTTTTATAGCATATTTAAAATAATGAAACACATCTTCAACAATAATGTCCTGCTCTTCATAATCGATACCGTTTACACTAAATTGTTCTATTGTTTTGCCCAAGCTTCTATTTGCTAAATCAACACTGGTCGTTTTTAATGCACCTCCTAAAGCAGCAGCAACCGAGAATGCCCCCGTATAGGAAAAGGCGTTTAAAACAGTTTTCCCTTGCGCATATTTTTCCTTAATTATTTTTCTAACCTCCCTCTGATCAAGAAAAATACCTACCATCGCCCCTTCATCTAAATATATAAAAAAGTTGATACCATTCTCTTTTATGATAATTGGAAATTGGCCTCTCTCACCAATTACAAACCCATCTTCTTCAATATACTTACCGTCTATAGCAAATCTCTTTTTCTGATATATTGCCTTATATTCCACTAATTTGTTCAGCGATTCAATGACGTACTCTTTGAATTGATATATCCCCTTACTATACCAGTTGATTAGGTAGTAGCCATCAAAATAATCAATGGTCAAACCACCTATGCCATCCCCTTCCCCATTAAACACTCGAAATGCAGTTGTTTCGGTATCATGATAAAATTGCTGTCTATGATTTAAGGCAGCAGCTAGCTTTTTATCAAAAAAAATCTGATTGATCTGATCGTTCTCATTCCTAGTTAAGATCCAGCCGATTCCTTTGTTCTGTTTTCCATAATATCCTTTTCCGATAAATCTATTTTTCTCGTCAACTAGCTTAACGAGATCCCCTTCTACCTGTAGATCATTTACATTAATTAATGCTTCCTTAAAAATAAGAGGATACCCCTTATTAAATTTACTAATAAACGTTGACTTTACCTTTACACTTACTTCTGTTGTCATTCTATTCATCCTATCTATGATTTTATATATTATCTCGATTCATTTTTGTCACTACTTATCATAACCTTTTATTCATAGATAAACAAAACTTAAAATAATCCCCATCTAAAAATTGAGTTGGAGCTTATGAATGTAAGATTGATGAGAAGCAGAATAAACTAATGAGAAAATTCTCATATTAATTAATAATACCTGTTGTAAAAAGATATTATATGCTAAACTTAGCATAAACATATAGTTTAATGAAGGGAGAATATCAATGAACAAAATAGCTATTGTTACAGATTCTACCTGCGATTTATCTGACGATATTTTAGAGAAATATAATATAAAATTATTACCCCTAAGGATTATTTATTCAAATGCTGAGTATCGAGACAGGGTTGAAATCTCTCCAGAAGAGATTTATGAGCGCTTTGAATTAGAAATACCAAAAAGTTCCTTGCCCTCTCCTGAGGACGTGATTCAATTATTTAATGAGCTTGAACAAGATGGATTTACCCATGTACTAGTGTTTACAATTTCTAGCGGACTTAGTGGTACCTATAATATGATTCGAATGATTGCTTCTGAATATGAGCAAATGACGATTAAAGTACTTGATTCCAAAGCACTTTCTTGGGGACTTGGAATCCCTGTATTAGAAGCAGTAAAAGCAATTATTTCAGGTAATGACTTTAATCAAGTACTGAATATAGCAAAAACTGTAATTGAAGATACAAAAGCATATTTTGTAGTTAAAACCTTAGAATACTTAAAAAAAGGTGGACGAATTGGTAAAGTAGAAGGAACGATAGGAGATATTCTTCAAATTAAACCAATCATATCTATTAACACGGAAGGAATTTATTACACCTATAAGAAGGTTCGAGGACGGAAAAAATCGCTTAAAGAGCTTCTTCAAATCGTAGAGGAAAGTGCAAAGGACAAGCTAATTAACGTTGCTGTAGTTCATGGAAATGCTTTAGAGGAGGCAAAAGAGCTTCTTGATAGCATTAAGGAGTTAAGTAATGTTAAAGAAACTTTCTTTAGTCAAATAAGCCCTGTAATGGTGGTTCATACAGGGCCAGGCTTAGTTGGAGTAATTACCTCAGAGGCTTAATTTTACTGGTGCTTAATACAAAAAACTCATCTTTTTTCGATGAGTTTTTTTATTTTTCCTGCTTATCCTTTTTAGACGTATGTCTAAAACCGTACAACATACTAAGGAAGGGCTTAGCTTCAGTCCATAAAACTCGCTTCTATAATTGAGGAACCAGGTACAGTAAACTCACCGTCTAATTCCTCGATATTCACCTAGCTGAAAGCGTTCACTTTCTCTGCTTTCATTATATTCAGTTGTTTAAAGCTGCCTGACGGTGTGTCATAATATGTGATTTCAAATCTATGTGTTTTAAGATCTGCACGTAAGACAACTTTATATTCTGCATTCTTCCTTATAATTTCAAGGTCATTTTCACCTTTAGGCTCACTTATGGTTATATCTCCGTTAAAAGCAGGATAGGTATTTCTAAATTCCATTAGCTTAAATAGCCGCTTAACCACTGGCCTACGAAGATTCTCTTCAATCTCTTCCTTTGTATAATAGTGACGGTTAATATTTCTCCCCTGTTTCGTTTTTTCGAGCAGTTCAATATCATTACTGCCCGCCAGAAGACCGACATAGTATACCTGAGGAATACCAGGAGCGAAGAACTGTATAGCACGGGAAAGTAGATAAGCATCATCGTTGTCTCCAAGTGCAGAGTAGTACGTACAATTAACTTGATAAATATCAAGATTATTATAGGCCATCGTATTGTAGACCTTCTTTACGTTAGCACCCTTTTTAAAAAGCGTTTCCTTTGTCTCTTCAATTTCTTGATCGGTCATAAGACCCCGAACATCTACCACACCTATGCCATCATGGGTATCAAGGGTAGTAAACTGCTTCATTGGAGACATTTTTAGCCAATTAATCAAATGATTGTTTTTACCAGAATAGATCGCATGAAGCATTAACATAGGTAGTGCAAAGTCATATATCCAGTGGCCTTTTTCCGCCATTTTCAATTGAATGGTGTAATGTTCGTGAATTTCCGGGAGGAGTTGCACCCCTAAAGTCTCTAGTGCTTCTTTAGTAAAGTCAAGAAGCTCCCAAACATCTGGTTCGACAAAAAAACAATTTGTTCCTAGTTTTTTTGTTGCATAAGCAAAAGCATCCAACCTGATTATGCTAGCATCTTTTCCAGCCAAATGTTCTAAAATATCTTTAATAAATCGTTTGGTTGTTAAAGACCTACAATTAAGGTCAATCTGTTCCTCGTCAAAGGTACACCAGAGCTTTTCGGTTGTACCGTCCTCAAATTCCGCATCTATATAAGGAGCTCGAGGTTTTCTTTTATAGATAAGGTCAATGTCTTCTTTGGTAGGTTCGCCCGCTGGCCAGAATTCTTTATACCTTATGAAAAGGTCAGCATAGGGTGAATTGTCTTTATTTTTCATAAAATCCTTATAATATTCCGAGCTTCTGGAAATGTGGTTTATCATAAAGTCATACATCAAATAAAAATCTTTAGATAATTCCTCTAAATCAGACCAATCTCCAAAACTATCGTCTACTTCTTTATAGGTTATAGGAGAAAAGCCTCTATCTGCCGAAGATGGGTAAAACGGAAGTACATGAACTCCGCCTACTATACCCTTAAAGTGTTTTTTAAGTATTTCAGACAGTTCTTTTAGATTCTTACCCATACTGTCTGCATAAGTTATTAGCATTATTTCATTTTTTATAGTCATTTATATTTACCTCACTATTCTCTAAGTAACTCGTTTAGCTAGCTGAACATTGGGGAATCAGATGCCAAAAATTTCTTGATAATCTCCTCCTAAATATGTACTAAGAAACTGCTTTAATTTTTTCCTTATAACTTAATTATAGTAAGCGTTTTTAATATGTCAATCGGTTGACATATTAAAACAAAAAAAAATTTATTTTCAAATTTTCATTCCTTTTATAGCGAGTTGCGAGGGAAGAGATAATTCAAGTTATTCTACGTCGTTTGACGTTCTATCAGTGTTACTGGCAAGAAATTTTTTGTAGATATTGATTCCCCATTGATTTGCTTTATTATCAACTCTACTGCCAACCTGCTCATCTCTTCAATAGGCTGCTGAATGGTTGTCAGTTGCGGAACAATCATTGAGGATTCCCAAACATCATCATACCCAATAATTTTGATCTCTTCTGGAATGCTTTTTCCCAATTGCGTGCTGACTTTGATTACATTCGCAGCCAATATATCACTACTGCAAAATATGCCATCAATATCATCATGTTCTCGTAAAAGCTTATGAACCAGCTTTTCATACTGTTCGCTTTCGAAAACATCGATGTCTGTCTGTACGGTTATATGCTCTATGTTCCTTTTATTGGCTTCAACAATGAAAGCTTCATTTCTTTTGTTAGACAATAAGTTTAATTTTAGATTACCGCAAATGTGAGCAATTTTTTTACAGCCCTTGTTTATTAGAAAATCTGTAGCTAATCTACCACCTTCATAGTTATCCGAAGAAATAAAAGGGATACTTTCGGATATGAACCTGTCAAAGGTAACTATGGGAAGATCTAAATTGAGATACGCTTCAACCTCCAAGGTGTGGCTTCCCATAATGATTCCATCAACCTTATGACTTTTGAGCATATCCACGTATTCCTTCTCTTTGACCTTGTCAAGATGGGAGTTACAGAGCAATATCTTATACCCGTTTTCATAAGCATAATATTCGATATAATTCGTCAGTTCTCCAAAAAAGGGATGAGCAACTGTAGGTATGATCAGCCCAATAATATTGGATTTTTTGCGGTACAACGAACGAGCAATTTCATTAGGCTGATAGTTCAGGTCCTCCATCGCCTGATAAACCTTTTTCCTTGTGGATTCGCTGATATATCCTCTATTATTTAAAACACGGGATACCGTCGTTACCGTTACCCCAGCTATTTTTGCAACATCTTTTATTGTGGACATAATCTCTCCCCTTCAGCATTGTATCAATCCTCACGTTTCACTTTATTCTTTCTTACGATTGGTAGCCTGTTTTGCATATAGATCAACAATGGTGTTTCCAAAATGATTGGAGTGGGCCTTGACCCATTCAAATTCAATATATTTCCCTTTGGTTAATTGATTAAATTTTTTCCAATATTCAATATTTTTCACCTTCTCACCATTGGCTGTAAACCAATCGTTCAGTTCCCAATTGATTATCCATTCTGTCAAACCTTTTCGTACATACTGACTATCGGTTACTATGCGAATTTCATCTATATCCCTTAATAATTCCAATCCTTTTATAGCAGCGATAAGCTCCAGAAGATTACTGCTCTTTTCTTCAGAGTCATCCATTAACAGCTTGTAATTCCCTACTAAATCCTCGTGTAATACTGCAAAGCCGCCTTTATTATCCTTGTGCCGAAATGAAGCATCTGTATAGATTTTGTGAATAGGTTTGTCCCTATAATCAATTACATAATTTTTATTTTTTCCATTTCTTTTATCTAAAACAACAATTTTCGAGCGATCATTATAGGCGGCTACGTCTTTCCCTTCTCTTAATAAAAAAGTAAGTCGGAATCCAATATAATAAGTATCCTTTCTTTTATTATGCAGTATTTTCCTGAGCTGGTATTCATTCTTCTTAAGTAGTTCAGAACCTTCATTATCATTTAAAAAGGTTAAGACTTTGTTTTCTGGATCAAACAAAATTTCTGTTTTATTGTTGTTATGGATAATCTCTATTTTATACGTCTGGTGTTCCTTTTCAATTATATGCATTTCTAATGTGAGCATTTTCATAAATTATCACCGTGTTTTTTTGTTGAAGTAATTTTATCATATCTCTTCCATTTTAACTTCAATATGCTGTGCGCTTTCAACATCAAATAATCCGATATCCGTTAGCTTTAAATCAGGTATAACTGGTAATGTAAGAAATGAAAGTGTTAAAAAAGGATTAAATTCGCCAGTAAATCCAATTTCAGATAAAGCAAGCTTTATTTTTTTAAGGTCGTTATAAACCGTAAGATAATCCTTATCCGACATTAATCCTGCAATTTCCAATGATAAAGAAAAGATTATTTTACCCTTCTTAATAATAACTAAACCACCATTCATCTTTTTTAGATGATTGATTGCAATTAGGATATCAGCATCATTTGTCCCTGTAGCAACAATATTATGTGAATCATGTGCGATTGTCGTAGCAATTGCCCCTTCTTTTAGACCAAAGCCTTTAACCAAACCTAATCCAATATTACCTGTATTTTTATGTCTTTCAATTACTACTAATTTAAGCTGATCCCTTTCAATGGAAGGAGAAAAATACCCATCTACATCATCTACTTCTTCTTCTAATTTTTCTGTGATTAATTGATTAGGGATAATTCCAATTACATTGGCCATTTTTGTCTTACTAACTGGAATTTGAAGCTTCTCTTTGAGAATATCAAGAAATAACACCGTATTCGTTAAATTGGCTTTTGGAGCTTCCTTTATAAATGACTCTCCAACATACTGATTATTTTCGGCTATAAGTTTCCCCGATTTAAATACTTTCGCTATGCTTACCGACTCTAAATCATCTAGTAGGACAAAATCCGCCTCATAGCCTGGTGCAATCGCCCCCTTGTTTGCCAAGCCATAGCATTCTGCAGCATTTAATGTAGCCATCTGAATAGCTAATAGCGGATGAATGCCATATTGAATGGCTAGACGAATATTATGATCAACACTACCTTCCTCAATAAGATCATCTAAATGCTTATCATCTGTACAAAAGATACACCTACGTGCATTACTACTATTTACGACTTTTATTAGCTGCTTTAGATTTTTCGCTACTGTTCCCTCTCGAATTAAAAGGTACATACCACGTCTTAAACGTTCTAATGCATCAGAAGCTGTGGTGCATTCGTGGTCTGTTTTAATTCCAGCAGCACTGTACACATTTATATCGTTTGTTTTCAATCCTGCTAAGTGTCCATCTATATGAGTAGTATACTTAGATGTCATAACTATTTTATCGATAATAGAATCATTAGCATTTAGTAGGGATGGGTAATCCATCACCTCTGCCAAACCTAACACGCTTTGATGATTATAAAAGGCTTCTAAATCATTAGCTAATAATTCAGCCCCAGCATTTTCAAACTGGGTAGCAGGTACACTAGAGGGAAGCATAACAAATACATCTAATGGAATATCCTTTGCATTCCCAAGCATAAAGCTTATCCCATCTGTGCCAGAAACATTACCAATTTCGTGAGGGTCAGCAATTACTGTTGTTACCCCGTGTGGTAGAATCACTTTAGCAAATTCTGAAGGAGTAACCATTGATGATTCAATATGAACATGTCCATCAATAAAAGCAGGCGAGACATATTGACTCTTCGCATCAATCACTTGTTTCCCTTCAAATTCACCAATTCCAACGATCATTCCATCTGAAATAGCAATGTCTCCTTCTATTATTTCAAGATTGAAAACATCAATAATCTTTCCATTTTTGATTACAATATCTGCAGGTAATTGTTTGCTAGCTATTGCTATACGTTTTTTTAAACTTTCTTTTGTTACGCTCATTTTTTTCCTCCTTGAAAGTGAACTCGTTCAGCTAGCTGAACATCGGGGAATCAGATGGGGAGTCTACCCCACCTGATTTATTTATAAATTCCTTTCTACTATTAACAATACTTAATCTTAACACATCATATGGTGGTACTTTCAACATCTATTCGTTTCTTCTGAAAAAAATTTTTGTAGCAAATAACATTATTTCTCATATCTATAGTTATATATAGGCACAGAAAATTGAAAGGGTAGATATCATGAATGAAATAAAGCGTGCTAGTTCAAATAGTAACTTTAGATATATCGTTTTTGGAGATAGTAGAGATTTATACTCAGGGGTTAATACACCTGTCTTTGAACGGATTCTACAATCAATAAAGGGGCTTGCTATCCAGCCAGCATTTTTCTTATTTAGTGGCGATATGGCAAACGAGCCAAGTTCAGGTTATGAAGCAAATAAAAAAGTATTAGAAGAGTGGACAGAGATCGTTGAAAAATATTATCCCATTAATAAATTCTACAATTGTATTGGAAATCATGAAAGAAATGAAGAAGCTTTTAATGATGTTTTTAATTATTTACCTAACGACCAGTTACCAGGTTATGGAAGGACTGTGTATTATTTTGATTATGGGAATTCACGATTTATCGTTTTAAATTCGAATAGAAAAAATAAAAATTACTACAAATATGTCCCAGATGAAGGCTCCATTAAAAATGAAGGTTATGTTATTTTTGAAAAACAAAGAATCTGGTTGGAAGATAAATTAAAAAGTAGTGACAAAAAGCACAATTTTGTTATGTTTCACGCACCTGCTTTCCCAGTTAGTCATCATTTTGGGAATTCTCTTGATCAAGATACAATAGAAAGATATTTATTCTGGCGAATTTTGGATGACTATAATGTATCTGCAGTATTTAATGGACATGAACATCTATATAGCAGAAGGGTAATTAACGGTTCTTTTAATACAAATTTTAAACATGAAATTCTGCAATTGATTTCTGGCGGTGCAGGGGCAAATACCTATGGATATGTTAAAGATAGTAGAAACAATTATACTGGACCACTTGGTATTTTTCATTATGTAGTAGTAGATGTTGAGGACTCCGTATTATCTTTTCATGTTTATGATGTCGATAATAATCTTACTGACCATTTTAAGTTTAAAAAAAATGCAATTACTATACCAAACCAGATGGTTAAAAATAAAAACTTTAGACCTTACCTTCCATCTAAAGTGTTTAGTCCCAAAAAAAAATTACACTATAGGAAAAGATAGAAATTATATCCCTGAATTATTCCTTTTAGGAATAATTCAGGATAAGAATCTAGCTCGCTTAAAATACAACACGATTTCGCCCCATAGACTTTGCTAGGTAGAGTTTTTTATCCCCCTTTTTATACAGTTCGTTGAATGTTGTTTTTCCCATTGTTCCACTCGTGCCACCGATGCTTAATGTCGCTTTGAAAGCTTGATTTGCGTAGACAAAATTATTTAGCTCCATCCCCATCAACAATCTATTTGCAATCCTTTTACTAACAACCTCATCACAATCTACTAAAAAAACAGCGAATTCATCTCCTCCTAAACGCCCAACGAGGTCAATATCCCTACTTAGAAGTCGAAGCAGGTTCGCAACCTCTCTGATTACCTGGTCTCCAGCGGTATGCCCGTATGTGTCATTAATCGTTTTAAATTTATCAATATCCATAATC
>JAENYW010000083.1 GCA_016841555.1 Tepidibacillus decaturensis | reverse complement strand
TATAATTCCCCTTTGTGAAAATATTTTCCATACGATTATATGTCTTTTAGCAAAAAATTATACAACAATACGTCATGGAATGAATATTAGAATAAAAAGCTTCTTCCAATTACAAGGAATAAGAAGCTTTATTACATTCTATTATTCTTTTTTTACTGTTTAATCTGATGGGTATTATATTGCAATAGTTACCAGTTGTCAACTGCTAGATGAAATGAGCATCTACGATATGGGAATATTTTTTTCAAGTTTATTAGCAAAATCTAATAAAAGCTGTTTCATATCATCCATCGTATCCACTTCATTAATTTTCCCACGGACTTTGGTTGCTTTTGGTAACCCTTTTATATACCATCCAGCATGCTTTCGCATTTCTTTTATTCCAATTTCTTCTCCTTTTAAGCTTACTAGCTTTTCCATATGAAAAAATGCAATGTTTAGTTTTTCTGATATAGGTGGTTCTCCTTCAAGTATTCCTGTTGTTAAATATTTAACCGTTCGATACAAAATCCAAGGGTTCCCTAATGCAGCTCTGCCAATCATCACACCATCTACACCTGTTTGATCAAGCATTCTTTTTGCATCTTCTGGAGAAAAAATATCACCATTACCAATGACAGGAATATTTACTACTTCTTTTACCCTTCTGATGATATCCCAGTCCGCATGACCTGTATACATTTGTTCTTTTGTTCTACCGTGGACGGCAATTGCACTTGCACCAGCACTTTCAATCATCTTTGCATTTTCAATAGCATACATGTGATTATTGTCCCAGCCAGTTCTCATTTTTATTGTTACAGGTTTTTTTACTGCTTTTACAACAACTTCAACTATTTCATTTATTTTTTCTGGATATAAAAGCAGCTTTGAACCTGCACCATTTTTCGTTATTTTAGGTACTGGACAACCCATATTTATATCAATCATATCTGCTTTTGAATAATGATCAATCATTTTAGCAGCCTCAACCATGCTCTCTTTTTCTGAACCAAATATTTGTAAAGCTAAAGGTCTTTCTTCATCATCAATTTCAATCATTTTTAAAGTACGTTCATTCTTTTGTAGCAGCGCTTTATCACTCACCATTTCGGTCACAACTAATCCTGTCCCAAATTTACGAGCAATAAGTCGAAAAGCTTGATTACTCACACCTGCCATCGGTGCTAATATGACATTATTATCTAATTGTATGTTTCCTATTTTCATCATTCACCTCTGATGTCGCTCATGCTTGATAATTCTTTTGAGTAAGCTCATCTATATTAACATTTAATGCTGAACTTATTTTTTTTAGTAATAGTTGGTCTGGTTTTCTTGTTCCTCTCTCAACTGCTCCTAATACTGCAACAGAAACTCCGATTTTCCCTGCTAATTCTAACTGAGTAAAACCCTTCAGTTTACGAAAAGCACGTATCCTTATACTTATATTTCCCATAGCTTTATTACTCCTTCTTTTTCTTCTAAGCGATTAATCAAATCATTTATGGCTAATGACTCTCCCGGAATATTTCCCTCATATATTTCTATTAAAGGAACAAGAACAAATAACCGTTTTGTAATATATGGATGGGGAACTTGTAATTTTTTATTTTTTATTATCTTATCATCAATAAGTAAAATATCAATATCTATTGTTCTAGGTCCCCAATGAATTTCTCTCGTTCTACCTAATCTGCCTTCAATATCCTGTATATATTCTAATAACTGCAAGGGAGTTAAACCTGTACTAATATTAATAACCATATTTAAAAAATCAGACTGTTCTGTATAGCCAAATGGTTCTGTTTCATAAATGGAGGATTCCTTTATAAGGTTTATTTCTGGATGGCTGACTAATAAAGTAATTGCTTCTTTTATATTTTCTAATCTGTTCCCTATATTTGAACCTAGACTTAAAAAAACTTGATTCATCTATTTGTACCTCTTTTTATTTCTACCGATATACTTTGTATATGCCCTGCTATAGGTGGGTGTAATTTTTTAACTCTTACAATGATTTCTTTTAAAGGAAACAGGAGAAGAATCTGCTTTGCTATCTCTTCCGCTAATGCTTCTAATAGTTTTTTTTTCGTTCCCGTTACCAGTTCTTTAACTAATTCATAAACAGCTGCATAATTGACTGTATCCTCAATACAATCGCTTTGTCCTGCTTTTAATAAATCTAAAAACATCTCCACATCGACTTCAAATTTTTGTCCAAGTCGCATTTCTTCTTCAAAAACGCCATGATAGGCATAAAATTGCATTTTTTCAAATATAATTTTATCCATTATTTGTCCCTTCTCTACTCTTCGTTTATGTATACCATTGCATCCATCATAGTAGCTACTCTTTTCATCTCTTTTACATCATGAACTCTTATGATACTACATCCCTTCATAATTCCCAACGCTACTGTTGCAGCAGTTCCTTCTACCCTTTCTGTAACAGGTAAGTTTAAAGTTAATCCTATCATTGATTTCCTAGACGTCCCCAGTAGTACAGGATATCCTAACATGACAATTTCGTCTAGCCGGTTCATGACCATTAAATTCTGCTTATATGTTTTTCCAAAGCCTATTCCAGGATCAAGAATAATTTTTGAAGGAGCCACACCAGCCTGTATTGCAATAGATATACTCTTTCGAAGGTCAGAAATAATATCTTCTATCATTAGTTGATCATTTATTCCTTCTCGATTATCCATTAATATAGCAGGTACTTGCCATTTTGCTGCGATATGTGCCATATTAGGGTCTTTTTTAAAGCCCCATACATCATTAATAATATGCGCCCCTGCTTTTAATGCTTCATTTGCTACTTCTGCTTTGTAGGTATCGATTGAAATAGGTACATCGATCTCTTGCGATAATCTTTCTATAATCGGAATTACTCTTTGTAGCTCTTCCTCTGTAGAGACTGGTGTATGGTCTGGACGGGTAGATTCACCACCAACATCAATGATATCTGCTCCATCTTCTACCATTTGTTTGACATGTTCAATAGCCTTTTCAATATAATTATATTTCCCTCCATCTGAAAAGGAATCTGGCGTAAGATTTAATATACCCATTACCAACGTTCTTTGTTTTATCGGTAAATATAGCCCACTCTCATTTATTACTACCTTTTTATGAGCTCGAGCTTTTGCTTCTAATACTTCTTCCATTTCTTTAGCAATATGCTTCAAGCCAAAGGGCTGTAGCTTGAATTTTGCAGCTACTTCTTTAAGTTGTTTTAAGGTTCCTATCAATATAATATCAGAAAAATCTTTCGTTAACATGGACACTTCCTTATGTAAAACAGCTTCTCCACCTCTTGCTAGCATTTCTTGCTTTATAATATTGGCTGCTTTTAGTGAAACCAGTTGCAGCTTCATTAGGAGTATTTCTCCTTTAGGTGCCATTAGATGAATGCCTGCATCATCTGCTCCAATCCTTTGCATCTCTTTTTTTAATTCCTTACTATTTGCCATTTTTATTAGATGAGCATTATGCTTCACAATAGTCACTTCCCTTCTATCTTTTTTATTGCTTCTTTTATCGATGCTTTATATAAACGAATAATAGCGTTGGTTATATTATTGGATGAATCAACTAGCTTCATATTATTAAGCTGGTAAATAGGGACAACCTCTTGTATGGAATTAGTAATAAATATTTCATTTGCTTCTAAAAGATGCTCCAACGAAAACAGTCCCTCTATAATTGGTATATGATTTGTTTGACATAAGGTAATGATATGCTGTCTAGTTATTCCATTTAAAATACCTGCGTCTAATGAAGGGGTATAGACAATCCCTTCCTTTACATAGAACAGATTACTGACGATTCCCTCAGCCACATCATTATTTTGTGTCAAAAAGATGCCTTCCGTTTGTTCTTCCTCTAATATTTCTTGTTTGGCTACTATATGGTTTAAGAAATTCAATGATTTTAACCTTACCTCCGTCTCTGGCAAATTGCGTTTGGTTTTTAGAATTACGGCTTTTTTTGACTGGGATTGTACTTCTTCAAAAGGTACTAGCTCTTTTATCTGCCAAATAATATTAGGATGATCGTATTTTTTTGTAGGAAGCCCTATAGGAGCACTTCCTGCAGTTATTGTTAATCGAATATATGCATTTATTATGTTATTAGCCTTTAGTAATCGATTTAATTGATAATTCATCCAATCGATATTAATTGTAAAGTCAATTCCAATAAGCTTTAATCCTGTTTGTAACCGATTCATATGCTCTTCAAATAAGAAAGGAATGCAATCATATACTCGAAAGGTTTCAAAAAGACCTACACCATATAAAAAACCGTGATCTGTAACTGAGATTTGTATTTCTTGTTCATCCATAAGCTGCTCATTTAACATCCATATCATTTCATCTCACCGTCTTCACTGCATAATGGTTAATAAAGTTTTTTAGAATCTCTTTTCCATATTCCGTTAAGATTGCTTCAGGATGAAACTGTACCCCTTCGATTGGATATTCCTTGTGTCTTATACCCATAATTTCTCCTTCTTCCGTTCTTGCGGTAATTTCTATGCTTGAAGGAAAATCGTGATGATCAATAATCAACGAATGATAACGAGTAGCCTTAAACCTTTGAGGAATATCATGAAAAATAGTCCTTCCATCATGATAGATGCGGGATGTTTTTCCATGCATCAATTGTTTTGCTTGAATAATTTTCCCTCCAAAAGCTTGTCCAATAGACTGATGCCCCAAACAGACTCCCAGCATTGGGATTCTCCCCGCAAACTGACGTATCACCTCTAAGCTGATACCTGCTTCGTTTGGCGTACAAGGTCCTGGTGAAATAATAATATAATCAGGATTCTTACGTTCAATATCTAAAATGGTTATTTCATCGTTTCTATATACTTCTAATTGTTGCTTCATCTCACCGAAATACTGTACTAAATTAAAAGTAAAGGAATCATAATTATCAATAACTAGAATCATGACGAGTGCTCCTTTGCTTGTTCTTTTTCACTACTTTCCACTGCTCTCCATAAAGCCTCTGCCTTATTTAAGGATTCAATATATTCGTTTTTAGGAATTGAATCTATAACAATACCTGCTCCTGCCTGGATATACCCTTTTCCTGCTTTCATCAATAAAGTACGTATTAAGATATTTAATTCTAAATCACCTTGGAACCCAATCCATCCCATTGAACCTGTATAAGTACCTCTTTTTACTGGTTCTAACTCTTCAATAATTTCCATTGTTCTTATTTTAGGAGCTCCAGTTATCGTTCCCCCTGGAAAGGTTGCTTTTATACAATCATACATATCATAATTATCATCCACATTACCTACAATATGAGAAACAATGTGCATGACATGTGAATATTTTTCAACAACCATAAGCTCTTTTACATTTACTGAACCATATTTACTAACCCGACCTAAATCATTACGTTCTAAATCAACGAGCATCACATGCTCTGCTATTTCTTTCTCATTGTTAAGCAGCTCTTGTACAAGCTGTTCATCTTCTTCTTTATCTCTTCCTCTAGGTCTTGTCCCTGCAATAGGTCGTGTTTGAATCGTCTTATCTTTAATTTCTATAAGTAGCTCTGGAGAAGCGCTAACTAGCTGCAGATCAGCAAAATGCATCAAACCCATATATGGAGAGGGATTTATTCTTCGTAAATGGCGATATACAGCCAAATCGTTTGTTATTAATTGTCGAGATTGTCGAACAGATAAATTAACCTGAAAAACATCGCCTTGACTTATATAAGCTTGAATTTTTTGTACTGCCTCTATAAATGCTTCTTCTGAAAAGGAGGTCATTATAGCTGAACGGTCTACAGTACCTTGGATTATATCCGGTTCATTACATGTCCTATCTGGCTTTATCCATTCGTTCCATAGCTGTTTCATTTCTATTAGCTTCGTATCATAAAGATGCTTTAAGTCATCCTGTTCCCTTACTTGAACCATAGAAATATAATAAAGCTCATTTGTGTAATGATCAAAAGCCCAAATATGATCCATAATCATAAAATATAAGTCCGGTACTTGAGTATCATCATCTGCACTATTTGGTAGCTTTTCAAAATATTTTGCCATATCATAGCTTAAATAGCCAACAGCACCACCAAAAAACTTTGGGTATTCTTTTAGCTTAGGTACATGAAATTTTTTCATTAATCCTTTTAACGCTTCTATTGGATTTCCTGTTAATTCTTCTTTTTTTCCATCACGATGAGTGATTACTGTTTTATGATCTTTACCTTTTACAACATATAAAGGATCGCCTCCTAAATACGTATATTGCCCGATCTTGCCACTTTCTAATAGAAAGTGATATTCACTCTGTTCTCTAAATCCTTTATATACTTCCATTGGATTAAATTGCTCTATTCTCTTACTCATTGAAATCGGTAAGTAAGAAAATCCTTTATTATATAACGCATTAAATTGCTGATATGAGGTATATTTCATTTTCTCCACTCCATCTATAATATGACTCTTTCCTTAGTATACAATTTTGTTAAAATAACGCCAAATGATAGAGAGTTTGAAAAATTGAAAAAAGGCCATAAATGACCTTTTTAACAATAATGCTATAAAATATTCATTTAATTAATGTTTTATTTACCCTTCTCTTAATGTTGGATCTAGAATTTGAACATCAAATTCTGTTTTCAACTGTTCCAACACCTCAGGTAAAGAATCTATTTGATTTAAAGCTATTTCTCTTCGTATTCTCTCCCTAGACTCCTCTAAGGAGTATTGTATAGACTTTATATTCTCTGTCACTCGAATCACAGCAAAGCCTTCTGTTATAGAGGTCATTTCAATCTCATTCAGCTCTAACGAAAGTGCTGTATTCATAACATATGGATCAACAGAGGTATCATTAATGGATACAAGTCCTAAAGCCCCTCCCTTACTTGCCGTTAAAATATCAATTGACCATTCCTTTGCTAATGTATTAAAATCCGAACCATTCTTTATTTCTTCCATCACTTGCTTTGCTTCTTCTTCTGTAGCTACAATAATTTGTTCAATATGTACTTTCTCTGGTTCAGCAAATAACTCGGAATTATCTTCATAATATTTTTCTATTTGTTCTTCGGAGACATTCACATCCTTTGTTGCAATCTCTTCCCATAAAATATAATATTCAATATAATCTAATAGCTGCTCCTTCGTCCAACCCATCTGCTCTTTCAGAAAGGAATTAAAATCTTCTTCTGTTTCATACACATCTCTTAATTCATTGTATTCCTTATCTATTTCTTTTTGGCTAGCTGTTATTTTATATTTTTCAGCAGCTATCTTTATCACTCGTTGATTAATCATTTCATTTAGAACTTCTTTTCCGTATAGCGATTTTAATTTTTCTGAGAATTCCGATTGGGTAATTTTTTCCCCTTGAACAATTACTACAGTGCTATTACTCAGCATTTTGTATCCCCACAAGGATCCGATTAAAATAATAGAAAGTAAAATAATAATGATTCCAACTAAGACTCGATCTTTTCGCACTGTTCCCATCTCCCTACATTCATTTTACAGCTTAGCAATAATATTAGATAATTCTTTTTTATTAAAGTGATACTTGGTACTACAAAATTGACAAATAACTTCTGCTTCTCCTTCTTTCTCTATCATATCTTCTAATTCCTCTTTTCCAAGTTGAATTAACGTGTTTTCTATCCTATCTCTTGAACAATTACAGGTAAATTGGATATTTATCCGTTCTATTACCTTAAATTGCTCATGAAATAATTGTCCTAAAATATGTTCAGGTGTCAATCCTTGATCAATTAAACTGGATATAGAAGAAATCTTGGATATTGCTTTTTCTAGCTGATTCACTTCTTCATCTGTTATACCTGGTAAAATCTGAATAATAATCCCCCCTGCTGCACGAATACTATAATCAGGATTTACTAAAACGCCAACAGCTACTGCAGAAGGGGTTTGTTCCGATTGAACAAAATAGTAAGTAAAGTCTTCTCCAAGTTCACCAGATATTATTGGAATATTCCCGCGATATGACTCCTTTAAACCTAAATCTTTGATAACAAAAATATTTCCTTTTCCAATTGCTCCAGCTACGTCTAATTTTCCATTTTCATTGTTTGGTAAATCTACTTTTGGATTGGTTACATATCCTCGAACCTCTCCAGCAGCATTGGCATCTACGACGATTTGTCCTAAGGGGCCATCTCCTTGAATTTGAATCGTAAGCTTATCCTTCCCTTTCATCATCGCTCCCATTAATGCCCCAATAGTGGTTGCTCTACCTAATGCTGCGCTAGCTATAGGTAAGGTTTGGTGTTTTTGTTGAAGCTCATTTACTAGGTTAGTAGCATCTATTGCATAAGCTCTTACTTTTCCATCTAATGCAATTGCTTTAATTAAATAATCTTCCATCTTTGTCCTCCTTGATGAAATGAAAACGAATAGTAACAACTATCCACTAATCTATATATGCATTGTTTCTGTTATAGATAATTTTTAACCCTTCTAAGGTTAAAAACGGATTTACAATTTCAACGGTTCTCGTTTCGCTAGATATTAATTCTACTAATCCTCCAGTAGCAATAACTTTAGGCTTACTTTTACTTTGTGTTATCATTCTAGAAACAATGGCGTCTACCTGTCCAGCAAATCCAAAAATAATTCCTGATTGCATAGCGGTTATTGTATTTTTCCCTACCACATGTTTTGGTTTTACTAGTTCAATTCTCGGTAATTTTGCTGCTCTTTGATATAAAGCTTCTGTGGATATTCCTATACCAGGTGCTATTGCTGCCCCTTGAAAGGTTCCTTCTTCATCTATATAATCAAATGTTGTTGCTGTTCCAAAATCAATAATAACAAGCGGGGTACCATATCTCTCTATTGCAGCTACAGCATTGACAATTCGATCTGCCCCTACTTCTTTTGGATTTTCTGATCCTATTTTTACCCCTGTTTTTAAACCAGGTCCTACAATAACAGGATTAAGATTTGTGTATTTGTTCGTCATTCTTTCAAGCACATTGATTAATGGAGGAACAACAGAAGAAATAATAACTCCATCAATATCTGACAATTTTAAGTGATGATGCTCTATTAATTGCTTTATCAATATACCATACTCATCTTCTGTTTTATTACGGTCTGTAGCTAATCGCCAATGAACTAATAATGCGTCTTCCTGATATACTCCTAATACAATATTAGAATTTCCTACATCAATAACAAGGATCATATGCCTTCACCTTTGCTTTCATCTTCTTTTTCCATCACTTTATATTATCAAGGGAATAGCGGTTTATCAAGTAAAGATAACCATGTGAAAAAGAGGTTGTTTAAGAAACAGCAACCTCTTTTTTGTAAAAGAAAAGCACGATGGCTATTTGACTAAAAAAGTCCTTTTATCACACCGTTTTCATCAATATCCATGTTTAAAGCGGCTGGTTTTTTAGGTAGTCCAGGCATCGTCATCACGTCACCAGTAAGTGCTACAATAAAGCCAGCGCCAATAGAAGGTCTTAGCTCTCTTATCGTAATCTTAAAGCCTTGTGGTCTTCCTAATAATAGCGGATCATCAGAAAGAGAATATTGCGTTTTTGCCATACATATGGGTAGTTTATCCCAACCACTTTTGATAAACTGTACGATTTGATTCTTCACTTTATTAGTTATTTCGACTCCATCTGCCCCGTATACTTGTTTAGCAATCTTTTCTATTTTTGTTTCGATGGAATCCTCTAATGAATAGAGCTCTCTATGCTGTTTTTGATTACCCTCTATGATGCTAATTAATTTTTCTGCTAAATCAATACCACCTTCTCCTCCTTTTGCCCAGACCTCGGAGATAGCTGCTAATGCACCTTCTGCTTCAACTAGCTTCTTTAATTCTTGAAGTTCTTCTTCTGTGTCTGTAGGAAATTGGTTGACAGCAACAACAAACGGTACACCAAAATTATTAATTGTATCCATATGCTTTTGTAAATTAGCAAACCCTTTTCTCATGGCTTCAATATTTTCTTCCTTTAATTCTGTTTTTGGTACGCCACCATGCATTTTTAGTGCTCTTATCGTAGCTACAATAACAACAGCGCTTGGCTTATATTCTCCATAACGTGAAGCAATATGGAAGAACTTCTCTGCACCTAAGTCAGCTCCAAAGCCCGCTTCTGTAATCGTATAATCAGACAATTTCATTGCCATCTTTGTAGCTAGGATACTATTTGTTCCATGAGCAATATTAGCAAATGGACCGCCATGAATAAAGGCAGGAGTGTTCTCTAGTGTTTGAACAAGGTTTGGTTTAATTGCATCTTTTAGCAATAATGACATTGCACCTTCTGCACCTAAATCTGCAACTGTAACTGGATTTTTATCATAAGTGTAAGCAACTACAATGGAGCTTAAACGTTTTTTAAGGTCCTGTAATCCGTCTGCTAAACAAAGGATAGCCATTACTTCAGATGCTACTGTAATATCAAAGCCATCTTCTCTAGGTACCCCCTGTATAGGTCCTCCTAACCCAACTATAATATTTCTTAAAGCTCTATCGTTTAAATCAAGTACTCGTTTCCATAATATTCTTCTTGGATCAATATTTAGTTCATTCCCTTGCTGGAGATGGTTATCAATGATTGCAGATAATGCATTGTGAGCTGTCGTAATTGCATGAATATCACCAGTAAAATGTAGGTTAATATCCTCCATAGGAACAACCTGTGAATATCCCCCGCCAGCTGCTCCTCCTTTTATTCCCATGCTTGGACCTAATGAAGGCTCTCTTAGAGCAATAATCGCGTTCTTCCCTATTTTATTAAATGCTTGACCTAAACCAACGGTTACTGTTGATTTTCCTTCCCCAGCTGGAGTTGGATTAATTGCTGTTACTAATATTAATTTACCATTCTTTTGATTATGTAAGCGTTTTAACATATCCAGAGAAATTTTAGCCTTATAGTTACCGTATAGTTCTA
>JAENYW010000082.1 GCA_016841555.1 Tepidibacillus decaturensis | reverse complement strand
AATTCAACTCCATTTTCTAAGGAGAAAGGTTGAATGTTCCAATAGCTGAATGGTCCACCCATTGGTACTTGGAATCCCCAACGAGTTACTTCGCCATTTTCTTTTTTAACAAGCTTCTTACCATATTCTACTAATTCCTCCCAGGTATCTGGAGCACGGTCTAATCCAACTTCTGCAAATGCTGCTTTATTGTAAAATAATACTTGAGTAGAACGTTGGAAAGGAATGCTATAACGAGAACCATCTACTACAGAACCGTCTAAAAGAGCTGGGTAGAAGTCATTGATATACTCTTTTCCTTCTTTTGCAATATAGCTATCTAAAGGCTCTACTAAACCTAAATCTGTTAAATCAAAGTAATCTGCTTGTAACAGAATCGCTATATCAGGAGCATCTCCTGCTTCTGCTGCTGTTTTAGCTTTTGTATAAGTATCAGTATAGTTTCCAGCAAAAATTGCTTCTACATTAATTTTTCCTTCTTGCGCTTTATTAAACTCATCTACATAGCTTTGAATTTTGTCAGAAATTGCTCCTCCTACACTTACAGGAAAGTAAAATTCAAGATCTACTACTTTTTCTGCAGGTTGCTCTTGTGGAGTCTCTGCTGTTGCAGGAGTACCTTCGGGTTTTGTAGGTTCTTCACTTGATTCTGTTCCTCCACAACCTACTAAAGTGAAAGAGAATGCCAGTATGATAACCATACTTAATAACGCTAACTTCTTCATTAATCGTTCCTCCTCATGATATGTAACATTATATATTGATTTACTTCATCATTCATTTTAATGAAGTAAAATGGTAACCGGATAAAAATACGTTAGATATATGAAGTCTGACTTTTAGTGATTTAATTGAAACTCATCCGCTAAACGTTGCTCTGTTTCTTTATCAAATAACTGAATTTTTGAAGGCTGAAGCTTCAATTTTATCTTATCTCCATTTGCAAATAGATACTGACCATATAGCTTTGCAATCCATGTTTTATTATTCATGTGGAAAAAGATTAAGCTCTCCCCACCCAATACTTCTACATTTATTACAGGAAACTCATAGACAACCGTTTCGTTTTCTTCGGCAATATAAATGTCCTCTGCTCTCATTCCCATTAATAAAGCTTTCCCTATATATTTTCTAAGAGGAATACCTCTTTCCTTAGATAAAAGAATAGAATATTGCTCAAGCTTTAAGCGTAACTCTTCGTTTTCTTCTACTACCGTTCCCTCGATAAAATTCATTGGCGGAGAACCGATAAACTCACCTACAAACCGATTCATTGGTTTATTATATAAATCAATAGGAGAGCCAATTTGCTGTACTTGTCCTTGATTCATTACGACAATTTTATCTCCCATTGTCATTGCTTCTACCTGATCATGTGTTACGTAAACCATCGTTGCATTTAATTTTCGTTGTAATTCTTTAATTTCTGTTCGCATATGCGTTCTTAGCTTAGCATCTAGATTAGATAAGGGTTCATCCATAAGAAAGACCTCTGGATCTCTAACAATAGCTCGTCCTAGTGCAACCCTCTGATTCTGCCCACCTGATAATTCTTTTGGTTTGCGATCTAATAAAGGCTCTAGCTGAAGGATTTTTGCTGCTTGCATTACTTTTTCTTTTATTTCGTGTTTAGGAGTTTTTCGAACCTTCATTCCAAAAGCAATATTTTCATAAACGGACATATGAGGGTATAATGCATAGCTTTGAAAAACCATTGCCATATTCCGCTCTGAAGAATGAACATCATTCAATTTAGTAGTATTTAGTAGTAAATCACCATCTGATATTGACTCTAGACCTGCTATCATTCGTAGAGTAGTAGACTTACCACAGCCAGAAGGCCCTACCATTACAACAAATTCTCCATCGTTCACTTCTAGATTTACATTATCTACTGCTGTTACATCATTAAAACGTTTAGATAAATTAACCAATTGCAAATGTCCCATGTAATCTCTCCTTCACCTCGATCAGACAACAAAGCTGTTATCTAAACACGTATTACAAACTTATACTTTTACTATTAACTCTATATTAATTTATGGTTAATATTTTGTATATTTACCTATTTTCTATTATTATTTAAATAGTATAAAATGTAAAGAATTAGTAATAAAAAATTTTCAATGTATTCTTTTTTTTCCTTTAATGGGTTTGTTATTTTGCTTTAAAAAGGAAAAGGGATATTCCTTTTTTGTTTTTTAGTACAAAAAAAGAGGCGTCGCTTACTACTTTAAAAGCTAGTTTTGCAACACCTCTTCGTACTAAGAAGAGATTATTTATCAGCTTCTATTTCTTTTATCAGCTTCTTGAGTATTTTCCCATCCACTGTAGAAACGTTGTTGGTGTAATATTCACGTACTTGTAAGGC
This sequence comes from Tepidibacillus decaturensis, assembly GCA_016841555.1. Classification (GTDB taxonomy): domain Bacteria; phylum Bacillota; class Bacilli; order Tepidibacillales; family Tepidibacillaceae; genus JAENYW01. The sequence goes on along the minus strand of JAENYW010000082.1, from coordinate 8,595 downwards.
TTTTTCTTTAAATGCTGCTCGTTGCTCCTCTGTTAAGGTTATGATCTCTGTTGGATGTTCTGTATCTTTTTCAATGTTGCCTAGTAATGCATTGTTTTGTCTTGTTTGCTCTTCAAATATCCAGTCTTGCATTTCTATTACGGTTTCGTCAATCATTTGACGAATATCCTCTGGAAGGTTGTTGTAAAAGGTTGGATTTACAGTTGTCATTGCAACGTAAATGTTATGCTGGGAGATGGTCATATATTCTTGTACTTCATGAAAGGATGCATCTTCTATAAAAAAGATTGGGTTTTCCTGTCCTTGTACGGTTCCACGATCTAATGCGGTATATAGCTCTCCCCAGCTCATTGATGTAGGATCTGCTCCATATGCTTTGTAGGATTCAAGAATTAATGGAGAGGTCTGAGTTCTCATTTTGAAGTTTTTAAAATCATCTGGTGTCCGTAATGCTACATCGTTACTAGTCCATTGCATGGCACCCTCTGTCCAAAAGGCTAGTGGCTTGATGTTGTGTTCTTCATACAGTGCTGCAAGGTCTGTATTTAGAGCCTCACTTGTATTTAGGATGTCTTGTGCCTTTTTTAAGTCATCTGGGAATAGGAAGTGTAATGCAAAGACTTGCCCTTCCTTTACCATAGTTCCTGTGAAGCCTGGGGATACAATAGCAAATTCGATTATCCTGCTTTGTAATTGTTCTACTTGGTCTACTTCGCTTCCAAGTCCACCAAATTCAAAAACGTCCATGGTGATTCTTCCATTGGATTTTTCGTTTAATCGTTTGGCAAATTCTTGTGCATATTCATATTGTACTTGCCCATCTAACTCTTCTGTTACAAAGCGCCAATGATAGGTTTCTTCTGCTACTTGGGATGGATTTTTCCCTTCTGTTTGGCTTTCTTGTCCTCCACCACATGCGGATAATGCGAAACTAAATACTAATAACAAACTAAGGATAAGAATGGTGTTTTTTTTCATTTTGGTATAAAACCCCCTGTGATTTTTTTGTTTTATCTATTCATTCACTCATGCCCTATAGGAGAAAGAGTGAAATTTGTGGAAAGATTATTAGTAGAATGGAGATAGCTACTAACATAATAATGTAGGGCGGGGTGCCACGAATGACATCTAAATATGGTCGATTAAAGACGGCACTTGCTGTGAATATGTCTACCCCAAATGGCGGTGTTGCTGATCCTAATGCTGCCTGGAAGGTAATGATGACGCCTAAATGAATTGGATCGATTCCTGCTTGCATAGCTGCTCGATAAAAAATTGGTGTAAGGATGAAAATGACGACGATTGGGTCAACAAACATGCAGCCTATGAAAAAGAAGATGGATACCATTGCTAGTACATAGAATGCAGATGGATCTGTTCCTAGTACGGTTTCGGTGATCATTGGTGGTATCCTTGCATAGGAGATGATCCAGGTAAAGGCTTGCCCTCCTGCAACGAGGACGAAGACAGCTGAAGTGACTAGTCCTGTAGATAGTGCGATATTTGGTATTTCTTTGATGTGTATCGATTTAAAGATCACTACTTCTAGTACTAGGGCATAAAGTACAGAGACGCCTGCTGCTTCCGTTGGACTGAATATCCCTGAGTAGATCCCTCCAATGACGATGATGGGAAAGCCCATAGGGAAAAGTGCTTCTTTTGATGCTTTTAATCGCGTTGCCCAAGAAACTTTTTCTGCTAAGGGAATGTTACGAACCTTGGCATAAATATAGCTATATACGGCGAAGGTTAAAAATACGACTAGTCCTGGTCCTATCCCTGCAATAAATAGGCTGCCAACAGAGGTTCCTGTTACTAGTGCATAGATAATGAAGCCGATGCTTGGTGGAATGAGTAGGGCCACATCACTGGAATTAATGATAAGTGCAATAGCACTGGCGTCTTTGTAGCCTACCTTTAGCAGACGTTCGCGCATTGGTCTTCCAATCGCTACGACCGTTGCTTGGGTGGAACCAGAGATGGATCCAAATAGGGTACAGGCAGCACAGGTGGTGATAGCATATCCTCCACGCAGGTGTCCTACGAAGGCTCCTACGAAATCTAACAACCTTGTGGATGTTTTACCAACGGACATGATGTCTGCTGCAAAAATAAATAGAGGAACTGCTAGTAATACATAAGGAGATATTCCCTGCATCATTTGCTGGATTAAAAACATAGGTTCTATATGTTGGAAGTATACCAGTATCCCAACGATTGGAGCGACGATTAAGGGAATCATCATTGGAAAGTTTAAAAAGAGTAAAATAAACATGATTGCTAATAACGTATAGAACATACTAGTATCTATCATCTTTTTTTCCTTTCTTGTTTAATTTTTTACTTGGTTACTATCTGCATAGGAATAATCCTTTTGTTCTGTACCAAGGTAGACTTCTTTTTCTTTGACGTTTATCCATGCATTTCTTAAAAATTGCAATCCACCTAAAAACAAACCAAATGGTACGAAGGATATCATAATATAGACTGGGATTTGTAAGGCGGATGTTACTCGACCAGAATGATACACGCTCATTAAATACTGGTATGCATAGTAGGTGAGAAGAAATAAGATGAGTGCTGATCCTAAATTTACAAATATGATTAGTCCTTTTTTGACCTTATAGGGTGCCATATCGAAAAAGGCAGACATGCTAATATGTCTTCCTGAACGTGCAGCATAGCCGATTCCCATGAAAGTGGCTAAAAATACAGCAAACTTACTAATCTCAGAAGCAAAGGACCAGCTAGAACCAAAGATGGCACGATTAAATACGTTTCCTACTACCATGATAGCAATAAGAATAATAGAATAGCTTAAGATGAATTCTTCTAGCTTTAGTAAAAAGGTATCAAGCTTTGTAATGAGTTGTTTCAATGATTTTTATCCTACTAAGTGTTATTCTTGTGTGAATAGGGCTCTATAAAATAAAAAGAGTAAGAATCCCCAAGAAAAGAGAATCTCTTACTCATTATTAATGTTATATTATTCTTTTCATATAGGCAATTCGGCTATAGCTACTGGAGATGGAGTATATACTTATTACCAATGCTGAGTGGAGATAGCCTCTAAATAATTCTAACTTCTACACTAATCACTCGTAAATACTGCCAAATCCTCCTATATGACCTATATTTTTTGGAAAATATTGTATATAAGTGCACTTCAAACATTTTCAGTTTACATAGATGGAATATGCCAATCAATTTCTGTGCTACCCATTTCCTTTAATAGTTGATTCACTTGAGAAAATGGTTTGCTTCCAAAAAAACCTCTATGCGCTGAAAAAGGACTTGGATGGGGGGCTTTGATTATAAAATGATGGCTAGAAGTAATGAGCTTCTGCTTTTCCTGCGCATTTTTTCCCCATAGGATGAAAATAACTGGCTTTTCTCTATCATTTAATATTGAAATCACTTTATCTGTGAAAGACTCCCACCCCATCCCCTTATGAGAATTAGGTGTCCCTTTTCGAACAGTTAAAATGGTATTTAATAATAGGACTCCTTGTTCTGCCCACTTTACCAAATATCCATTATTAGGAATACCATATCCTAAGTCAGCTTGAAGCTCTTTAAAAATATTTTGTAGGGATGGCGGCACCTTTATATCAGGTTTTACGGAGAAGCTTAAACCATGCGCTTGTCCCGTTCCGTGATAAGGATCTTGTCCTAGGACCACTACCCTTGTAGCTTGATAAGAGGTATACTGTAACGCATTAAAAATATCATGCATCTCAGGATATACCTCTTTTTTATCGTACTCTTCCTTTAAGCTCTGTCTTAATTGCAAATAGTAATGCTTAGCAAATTCTTCTTCTAATAAATGAGCCCAGTCATTTTTTAATATTTTCATGAGTAAACCACCTACATTTTACAGCTTTTCTTCGATAAATTCTTTTAATTTATCTATAGCGATGCGATGCTGCTCCATCGTATCACGATCCCTAACTGTCACCATATTATCCTCTTGAGAATCAAAGTCATAGGTTATGCAATAGGCTGTACCAATTTCATCGTGACGGCGATATCTTTTTCCGATTGAGCCAGCATCATCATAATCAACCATGAAATACTTAGAAAGATCAGCAAATATCTCTTTTGCTCCATTTGCTAATTTTTTTGATAACGGGAAAATAGCTGCTTTATATGGTGCTATGCTTGGATGAAAATGCATGACAGTACGACTGGTTCCATCTTCAAGCTGTTCTTCATCATAGGCGTCGGTAAATAATGCTAGGGTGAGTCGGTCTGCCCCTAAAGATGGTTCAATACAATATGGAATATAGCGTTCATTTGTTTCTTGATCTAAATAATGAAAATCTTCCCCAGAAAATTTCATATGCTGATTTAAATCATAATCTGTTCTGGAGGCTATTCCCCAAAGTTCTCCCCAGCCAAAAGGAAATTTATATTCAATATCTGTTGTAGCATTGCTGTAATGAGATAATTCATCCTCTGAATGATCACGTAATCGAATGTTTTCTTTTTTCATTCCCAATGATAATAGCCATTGCTCCGCATATTTTCTCCAATATTGAAACCACTCTATTTCTTCTCCTGGTTTACAGAAGAATTCAAGCTCCATTTGTTCGAATTCCCTTGTGCGGAAAGTAAAATTTCCTGGGGTAATTTCATTCCGAAAGCTCTTACCTATCTGACCGATACCAAAAGGAAGTTTTTTTCTCATTGTACGCTGTACGTTTTTAAAATTAACAAATATCCCTTGTGCTGTTTCAGGTCTAAGGTAAATTTCATTGGTGCTTGTTTCAGTTACTCCCTGATGGGTTTTGAACATAAGGTTAAATTGGCGTATGTTTGTAAAATGATCACTGCCACATTCTGGACAGGTGATTGCATGTTCTTTTATTAATTCCTCCATTTTTTCAAAGGGGAGACCATCAACAACCATCTCAATACCTTTACTATCTAATGCATCTTCTATTAACTTGTCAGCACGGTGTCTGGCCTTACAATTCTTACAATCAATCATTGGGTCATTGAAATTACCTACATGCCCCGAAGCTTCCCATGTTCTTGGATTCATTAAGATGGCTGCATCAAGTCCGACATTATAGGCTGACTCTTGAATAAATTTTTTCCACCAAGCCTTTTTTACATTATTCTTTAATTCTGTTCCCAGTGGACCGTAATCCCACGTATTCGCTAACCCCCCATATATTTCGGACCCAGGAAAGATAAATCCCCGATGTTTTGCATGAGAAACGATTTGTTCCATTGTTATACTCATTTGCTTTCGCTCCTTTATTGTTTATAATAAAAAAACTCCCATCCCAGGCTAAATGCCTAGGGACGAGAGTTAATACTCGCGGTTCCACCCTAGTTGACACACTATTTTAAGTGTATCCCCTTAAATAACATAAACTCCAGACTGCCGTTTCACTGAGGCTCTTATCGGTCTTCCACTATCCCCGATTCGCTTTAAAAGAGTGTATCAGTTACTATATGTCTTTCATCGTCATCCTTATATTATCATTACTATACCAAAATACGTTCTTCCTTTTCAAGTCTTCATTATTCTATTTTAAATGAGCTTTTTAAGGATACGATTCTGTTGTATACTAATTTATCTTTGGTGCTACACTTTGGATCAACATTAAAGTAACCATGTCTGAAGAATTGAAACTTTTCTTGTGGTTTTACATCCTTCATATTTGGTTCTACAAATCCCTGAATCTTTTCTAATGAATGTGGATTAACCTTGTCAAGAAATGTTTTCTCAGCATTATTTGTCGTTTCATCCTCAATAATTAAAGCATCATACAATCTGAACTCAGCAGGAATTGCATGCTTCGCATCAACCCAATGGATGGTTCCTTTTACTTTTCTTCCTGTAAAACCAGTTCCGCTTTTTGTTTCAGGATCATAGGTGCAATGTAGCTCTACTACCTTTCCTTGGTCATCTTTTATCGCATCATTACAGGTAATAAAATAAGCATGCTTTAGTCTCACTTCATTCCCGATGTATAATCTATGATATTTTTTTGGAGGATCTTCCATGAAATCCTCTTGTTCAATATATATTTCTCTAGAAAACGGAATTTTTCTGTTCCCCATTTCAGGGTTCTCAGAATTGTTTTCTGCCTCTAACATTTCAACTTGATCTTCAGGATAATTGGTAATGACCACCTTTAACGGCTTCAAAACAGCCATTGTTCTTGGAACCTTTAATTTCAAATCCTCTCTAACAAAATGCTCTAGCATTTGAACATCTACAACACTATTCGTTTTCGATATACCTGTTTCTCTAATAAAGCTTCTAATAGCTTCTGGTGTAACTCCTCTTCTTCGCAAACCAGAAATAGTTGGCAAACGTGGATCATCCCAGTTATCTACATACTTCTCATCTACCAATTTCTTTAATTTTCGTTTACTCATTATCGTATTCGTAAGATTTAATTCCCCGAATTCAATCTGCCTAGGCTGTTTTTCCATTTCACATTCCCGAACAACCCAATCGTATAGTGGTCGGTGATCTTCAAATTCGATGGTACAAAGGGAGTGGGTCACTCCTTCGATAGCATCCTCTATAGGATGTGCAAAATCATACATCGGATAAATACACCATGTATCTCCTGTATTATGGTGTGTTGCATGGGAAATACGATAAAGAATTGGGTCTCTTAAATTTATGTTTGGTGAAGTCATATCAATTTTTGCTCTTAAAACCTTTATACCATCTTCAAATTCACCCTTACGCATACGTTCAAATAAGTCAAGATTTTCTTCAACGGTTCTATTTCTATAAGGGCTTTCCTTTCCTGGTTCTGTTAGCGTTCCACGATACTCCTTTATTTCATCACCAGTTAAGTCACAAACAAACGCTTTACCCTTTTTAATTAATAAAACAGCTCGATTATACATCTCTTCAAAGTAATCGGAGGCAAAAAATAGATTTTCCCATTCGTAACCTAACCATTCAATATCTTTTTTTATTGCTTTCACAAATTCTTCGTCTTCTTTTACTGGGTTTGTATCGTCAAAACGCAGGTTCGTTTTTCCGTTAAATTCATCGGCTAATTCAAAATTAAGTTGAATGGCTCTAACATGTCCAATATGTAAATATCCATTTGGTTCAGGAGGAAAACGAGTTATTACCATATCATGCTTTCCTGTTTTTACATCCTCTAGTACAATATTTCGTATAAAATTTGAAGAGGGATTTTTGTCTTCCATATATACCAACCTTTCTAATAATCGCTTCGAGTCCCATTATAAATTTTTTATATGTATTCATTACATTATACTGAATTTTGTATCATAATCAACCTTTGTTGTCTAGTGATAGGTAATGGTTTTATAAATTAAAAAAGGAGCAGAATAGCTCCTTTTTTAATTTAGTGCTTCATATTAATCTTTTTCTGGAGAGAGAATTTCAGAAATTCTTTCAAATGCCCAATCAAGCTCTTCTTTGTTAATAATCAGAGGTGGAGCAAAGCGAATAACATTCTCATGGGTTTCTTTTGCTAATAATCCTTTTTCCTTTAGTGCTTCACAATATGGACGAGCTGGCTCATTCAGCTCCACACCTATAAAAAGTCCTTTTCCTCTTACTTCCTTGATAACTGGATTATTTATTTCTTTTAGCTTATCCATGAAATAATTACCCAGATCTAAAGAGCGTTCTACTAATTTTTCTTCTTCCAATACTTCTAATGCTGCTACAGAAACAGCACATGCTAATGGATTACCACCGAAGGTTGAGCCGTGAGAGCCAGGATTAAATACTCCTAGAACATCCTTGTTAGCCGCAACGCAAGATATAGGAAATACTCCTCCTCCGAGTGCTTTCCCTAATATATAGATATCAGGAACGACGTTGTCCCAATCACAAGCAAATGTTTTTCCAGAACGTCCGAGTCCAGACTGGATTTCATCAGCCACAAATAATACCTTGTTTTCCTTACATACTTCGTATACTTGCTTTAAAAAACCCTCAGGTGGAATCTTTATTCCTGCTTCTCCTTGAATGGGTTCGATTAGAAATCCAACTGTATTTGGTGTAATTGCTTCTTTTAATGCTTCTAAATCACCATAAGGAATTAATTTGATCCCTGGTAGCATTGGACCAAATCCACGTTTATATTCAGGCTCAGAGGATAGAGAAACAGCCGTCATCGTACGACCATGAAAATTACCCTCACAGGCGATAATTTCTGCTTTATTCTCCTCTACTCCCTTTACATCATACCCCCATCGACGAACAGCTTTCACTGCCGTTTCTACTGCTTCAGCACCCGTATTCATCGGTAAAACCATTTCTTTGTTCGTTACATTCGATACCTTTTCGTAAAAGTTACCAAGCTGGTCATTGTGGAAGGCACGAGAGGTTAATGTTACTTTATCTGCCTGATCCTTTAATGCTTGAATAATCTTAGGGTGTCGATGACCTTGGTTAACCGCAGAATATGCACTAAGCATATCCATGTATCTATTTCCCTCTGGATCTTCCACCCATACACCTTCTGCTTTTGCAATAACAACAGGTAATGGATGATAGTTATTAGCTCCATATTTTTCTGTTTTTACGATAATTTCATTTGAAAATGTCATTGTAAAACCTCCATCATGATT
>JAENYW010000081.1 GCA_016841555.1 Tepidibacillus decaturensis | reverse complement strand
TCTCAGTATCCATCCAAACAGTTTTTCTTGCTTTAAAGGATGCAGCTACATATGGTGGGTCCCATGGTTTTTCGGTAAAATTACGTGTTGATACATCGTAGGTCACTAAATTATCTGGTGGAAATTCTTTGTTAGGGAACGGAGTGAGAGATACCGTTAAACCATAATATCTATATTGACCATTTTTGTAATCATTAGTTACTCCTGTTTCTGTATAGACATTACTGTACGTGCCATATACCGCTGCACCTTTTGTGCGTATTAAGTCATAATTTAAATAATAGGTATAGCCTAATGAAGATTGTTTAGAATGCTGAAAGACTGGATTTCCATCACTATCTCTGTATACGGTTTGTAAATAATCTAATATTTCCTGGTCGCTCCAATATTGAATGTTTTGATAATCTGTTCTTACTGTTGTTGATTCTGCTTTTATAGAAGTAAAAGAAAAGGTAACGCTGATTAGCAGCATTACCTTTAGCATTATAACTATTAACTTTTTATTTTTCTTCATCACCAATCACCCCTTAATAATAAATGTGCACAGAAAAATCTGTATATGTCCAGGCATCCATTACAAGGTTGTAATCTCCATACTCTTTTTCAAAGCTTTTATCCTGTGCGGTTTTAGGATGGCTGGTATTATATAAATCAGTTTCGAACTGGTCATCAATTGGTACGCCAATCGATTCAACTACTTCTTTAATTAATGCCAAGGATTCATCGTTTCGAATATCTTTAGAAAGTATATGATAAGTTATTCTTCCATCTGTGTTATCAATTTCTTTTGATATTTCAGCAAATAATTTTCCATCCCTTATAATATCTATTCCACTTGAAGTAATCGTATCTCCTTCATGTGAACCTTCTTTAATTTCATCAGCCCCATACTTCTCAGCAATCTTTTTCATATTATCAATAAACACATCAGGAAGTGGTGGAATATCTTCTACATCTGATGGAGTTTTTGGTCGATATAAGAGCTTGTCCGTAATGCCTTTATCTAAGACGTTTTTAATAAAGGTAATAGCTTCAGCTCGTGTTAATGCTCCATCTCCATCATAGCTATCTATGCTAATCTCGTTAGGGTTTTTCCCTTTGGCTAATCCTACGCCTAAAAGGTATTTAATAGCGTTTGTTCCTTCATAATTCTTTCCTTGTGTGCCTGACACTATTTCAGCAACCTGTTCTCTATTAATGACATAGTTTCGTTTCTCCATATCATATAACCCATTGACAGGGTAATTATATTTTTTTGCTACTTGATAAGCACTTTCCGACCAGTGTGCATTTTCGTCTACCACTTCATTATCTGCATGGTATGAACGAACTAACATGGCTAAAAACTCAGCTTCTGTTACTTCTTTGCTAGGTTTTACTGTGCCATCCCCATAGCCTTTTATAATCCCTTCACCATGCGCCCATTGAAACGTGTTATACGCCCAATGGCTCTCGGATAAATCGGAAAATGGTAAAGCAGCGAATACCGTTGTTGTTAGTACAAAGATGAAAACAATAGATAGAATCATAGATTTTTTGTTAAACATTAATATCAACTCCATTCATCAAAATTTTGGTTTGTATTTTTTCTATATGATGCGGAAATTATCGCATGTATTACAACAGGAAGCGGTATTGCAATAGTCAAGAATACTAATGCTAAAAATAAATGTCCCATATTCATTCTCTTTCTATCCTTTTCATTACTAAATTTTAACACAGTCGTTTAACAATATTAAACTAATAATTCTCTGTATGAATCTCCTTAATATCTGTGCTGTTATATTCATCACCTAGAAGTCTCATTATTTCATTGTAAGCCGATTGTGCTAATGTATCAGCTTCCGTGCTAGGATTAAAGCTAGTGGTATATTGACTATTAATCTCCGATACTATTTTTTGTAATCCTTCATCACTATTAGACCCCTTTATTTCACCAATCAAAGCATTTTTAAGGGCATTACCAACATCATTCCAATTCAAGTTACCTACGGTACTTAGATTCTGTGTATTTGCAATATCTTCATATAATCGAAGAGCATTAAATATAGGAACGACAAGCACATATTCACCATTTTTATATTCCACTCTAGTCGAAAGAGTAGGGGCTTTTTGTAGATCATTTTCAGGATATAATCGATACTTTCTGAATGTTACAGGATTATCATTACCTAAAGATAACGAATTTGCTTCCTGGTCATAACTCACATACACATTAAACATATAAATAGGTACTGCCATCTGTTGAAAGACTGCTGGATTCTTTCTTTCTACTTTAAATTCGGAACTATTGTGATTTGTAGAATAATCTGTTGAATTGAACCTGCTTAAAGTGGTTATAGTTAAATCATCATTATCTTCTAAAATATTTAGTGGATCGGAAGAGCTAGTATCAGTTCTTAAAGCTCCATCTAATAATGTTTTCTTTGCCGATAATGTATATTCTGGTATGACTATGTTAGGAAAGTGATTATATAAGTATGGTCTACTAGATTGTAATGCAGATATTTCGTCATATTCTAATGTTAATGTAAAACGTAAGTCTACGAGAACACTTTCAGCAGATATTTTATTTTTAAGAATGTAATTATCAAGCTTTAAAGTCCCTTTTTTCCCTTGAAAAGTAAAGTAGTAATATTCATCATCTTCTTGTACTGCTCCTTGCCAATAGAAAGGCATAGGGGACTTAATAAAACCATACATACCACTTAAAAATTCAAATGGGATGAAGTTCTCCCACTCAGGTTTTGAATCAAAATAAGGATCATTATTTAGAATCCAGCGATAGGAGCTTAAAGTATTTGAAATAAGCTCACTAGCTTGTTTTGTATTAGAAAGCTTATATGTGTCAATAACATCAATATTTGATTGAACGACTGGAGTGTTACTAACTAACGAGTTTTTTTCTATCATTAACTTCGTTCCTGTTTCTAGGATTTGCATTTTTCCATTTACATTAGGGATTGTAATTGCATATGTGCGAAAATGGCTGTTAGTATTAAAGAATACATTAGGTTTAATCGAATACTGAACTGAATAACTGCCTAGATTAATGTCAAAAGGACACCCTCCAGCATCTTCTGAACACCCTAGGTCTCCCCCATGAACCACCTGTGGTATTGGATTAAAAGATAATATAAGAGAAAATAAGACTAGTGTGATAATAAAAGAACGTTTCATTTTGTCCCTCCTTTGTTTATGGAATGTGAATAGATTTTACTTTGTTATTTTGAAGCAAGATATGAACTTCATTTCCCTGTACGTCTTTGATATACTCTTTCCCTTTATGTTCTGTACCTAGTTGTATAAATACTTCTTCATTTAACATAATAGTTTTTTCTACACCATCAATATCAACGATTATCTCATCTCCTTCCATATCCTTGATTATCCCTATATAGGTTTCCTCTCTTTGGGCTGAAAAAGAAAAATAATTGAACATTTGTTCCGATAATAACTTATTAAAGCTTAACCATGTGAGAAACAGTACCAAAATAACTACGATAAAGATTATTTTTTTAGAGTAATGTTTCAAATATATCCCCCCTTCTTCTTAACGATAGGTCTACGCATACCAATGAAACTAAACTGAACAAAACAAACCAAAATAAGCCTTTCTCACCAGAGTAATCTAGTGAAAAAGGCTAAAATCACAAAAAAAAGATAAAAATAAATAGCCCTTAGGCAAATGAACACAGCTTCGCTAAGGACTTTGTCAAGTATAGAATAGCAAATTTTAGAAAGAAAATCAAGTATATTTGCGTTATTTTTCTATATATTGTATAATTTTTTTTGAAAGAAATTAGACTGTAGGTGCTGTAACACCTACGGTTAGTACAATAGATACCCTAAAGGGTGTCAGTTCAACGTTTTTAGAAGAGGTAGACCTCCTAGCCTCGTAAGCTCAAGGGAGGTCTATTTTATCAAAAAAGGATTTTAATATATCAAATTTTTGTGTATAATGTTTATAAAGATTCAATATATTAAAAAGACCGCAGGTGTTGACGCACCCACGGTCAATACAATAGATACCCTCTAAGGGGATCGGCTCAAGTTTCTAGGATGAAATAGACTGCAGAGTTGGTAGCTCAAGGGCAGTCTATTTTCGTTTGTTTTGAGACAGCATGGCAACAAGAACGCCAAAAGCAATCATAAGAGAAATCGCTTCATATACTGTCATAAGCATCACCCCCTTAAATTAGGGATGAGCCGACCACCCTTGAGAGCCTATTCTATTGTACAAGGATATTATAGCATATTTTTCCTTTTGTATAGAACGTATTTTCTTCCTTCTACTGCATCGATTCGAGTAAAGTATCTCCGAATTCTACCTCTTTTTATATTTCGTGCATTAGCTACAGTAATAAAATAACTATTTACTCTATCCCAAAAATTAACCTTCACATTTTCTTTTTCTAGCCCCATATCTTCATTAATCTGTTGCAATGTCAACGTTTCACTGAAGATGTTTTCTGTTGGAAACTTTTTTATCAACTTATCAATTGCATCACTTCTATATCTCAAAAGTCTATCTTTGTCTGCATAATAAAAAATAAACATTGGATTATGATGGATATATATCCCGTCATTTTCTTTTGTGTACGTGTAATATAGATTTAATCTTTTTCCGTTTGTACGAAGAGTCAATTCATAAATCACGATAAATATAATTATCCCAAAAATGTTATATTCCCATATAAGAAAGATTAAAGCTGATAGCATTCCTAATGGTAGAAATAAAACTGCAATGACTTTTTGATAGCAATATTTCTCACACATTGGAATCTTCCTTCTCAAACCAAGATGTATTATATTTCACACCGTAAGTCATTGCACCATCAATCGTTCGTTTCGGAATATGACCTGTAGCTTCCATGGTTTCTCCTTTTCTAATGAAGATATCCTTTACATCTATTTTAGGCTCTTCAATTACTTCACTAATTTTTTCACAGTATCTCTTCCCTGTAAAAGGATCTTGTTTCAAATGTACGATGAGGTGAATTCCAGAAGCCGCAAAAGAAAGTTTTTCTTCATAAGACAGATCAACTGCTTCTTTTGACATCGAAAGCATCATTGGAATACGTTTAAACAATGCTTCTTTTGGATTGTTCGCATGAACGGTAGACATGGAACCTTCATGACCAACTTGCATTGCCTGAAGCATATGAAAGATAGCTCCATCCCGAACCTCTGAAACGATTAATCTAGTAGGTTTCATCATAAGTCCCTGTTTTAGTAGATTAGCTAGAGTGACTTCCCCAGTACCTTCTACAGAAGGTGGTCTTGCTACTAAGCGTCTTAGATGAGGTATATTCATCGGAACTTCCATAACTTCTTCTATAAGCAAAGGTTGATCTTCTTCATCGAATAAATTTGATGCAATAGAAATCAAACTCGTTTTTCCCGAACCCATACCTCCTGTTATTAAAATATTCCTTTTACTCTTAATAGCCGCTTTAAAAAATGCTCCAGCTTCTTCCGAAAAATATCCGTTTTCTATCAGATCATCAACAGTTGGCATATCAACGAACTTTCTTATCGCAATTGTTGGAGTAACCGCTACAGGAGGAATTGCAACTGCTGTGCGGTACCCTTCTGGAAGAGTAAAGGTAGCAAGTGGATTAGAAATATCAATTCTTGCTTTAGATAAGAATGCAAGTTTCTCAATAAACATCATTAGATGTTGTCGATCTCTAAACTTATTATGATAAGTATGTTTTTCTCCTAGTCGCTCATATGTGATATCATCTTCTTTATGAACTATGATATCTGAAACATATGGATCATTGATTAAAGGAGCTATAATTCCATACCCTCTTATATCAATTAATACTTCATCGGCAATTTCATTCGCTTGCTGTGTATTGATGTCTGCTTTATTAACTAGATAATTTACCATTCGCTGAAATATAGAATTGTCGTCTATGATGTCTACGGTTTTGTTTTGAATTTGATCTGTCAAGTATTCACGTGCTAATAATATGAACTCATCCTTTTTCTTACTTTCCTGTTTTTGTTCCCATATATTAGACTGAATCGCATTAAGCATGTTCTGTCTCTCCTCACTCAAAGAAATAAAAAAGAAAGGCGCTCAAAAAAGAACGCCTTATCTTCTTAAGGGTTTGTACCCTTGAAAGTATTCGCAAGCTGTTCAAACTTGTCCTTAATCGCACCACCCATAACGGTTAATGCAGCGATTCCCGCAATTGCTATCAACGTCCAAAGTAACCCTTGTTGCACAAAGCCATTTCGTCCTGTTAGGACTCTTCCTGCCTTTTCAGACACTTTTCCAGACACTAAATTAATTTTTGTAGCTACACTTAATAACATACAATCACTCCTATAAATATTATTTTTGAGAGAACCATTAAATTTTTTCAAAGACTTAACCCCTCCTTTTTCTTTTTGTTCTCCCATAGAAAACATGACGATTCACATTCTCTATGCGGGAACAAATCCCGCTATCCTACTAAAACACTTCAAGAAACGTAAATGTTAATGGTCCGAGTAAAAAGGCTGTAATAGCACCAAAGAAGAAAAGCAAAGGAATTAATAGCTTTGCCTTTGCTTGCTCTGACTGCTTTTCAATTTTAGCTTGTCGTAATTCCCTTAAATGTCTTACAATCTCAGTAACAGAATCAGAAAATCCTGGACTACCCGTTTCTATGGCTTGTATTAATTGGTCTATGAAGGCATGAAGTTCACTTAAATCAATTCTATTTGACAATGATAAAAAAGCTTTATTGGCTGATGAACCTAGTTTCACATCTGTAATTGCCTTAAATATCTCGTCAAAAAGCTGTCCTTCTCTTTCTTCAATTGCTTTTAATAATGACTCCAAAGGAGAAAGACCTGCTGAAACTCCAACTGCGGTTAGTTCTGCAAGCGAAAGAACATCTTTACTCATTTCAGCCCTCTTCTTTTTCCATTTGCTTTTTAATATGGTAGGAACCATAATGACAACGATGGGGCTCAACATAAATAAAATAGGGCTTTTCAATATAACACCTAGTAGCAATAAAACTACTATCGTTAAATATTGAAGCCCTATAATTTCACTAGCTTTAACTTTTGTAATCCATAATTTTTCTAACAATTGTCTATATTCCTCATGCTGTTTTTTAAAATAAGTATACTTAGATAAATATTTACGATAGACTAAATTTCCTTGCTGCTTTAGTAATTCTAATATTTCTTTTATCTGCCCCTTAATCGTTCCATTCTTTATCGGTTTAAAACTTTTTTCTAATCTACTCTCTGGAATAAGTGATACAACTAAAAATAACACCGACAGTCCGAATAAAATAGCTATCATATTAAAAATCCTCTATTTTATTCATGATGTTAAATACCATATACCAACCAACTATCGTTAGACTTATTCCAATAAGTAGAAAGATTCTAGATTCACCTAAGAGAGTTTCATATATATCTGGTGAAAGTGTTTTGAAAACCAACAATATTACAACCGGTAATAAACTAATTGTTAAAGCACTTATTCTTTGATATGTCGTTTTTGCCTTTATTTTTTCTTCAACCTGTTTACGTTCACGAATAGTATTGGAAACAGACCTCAATATTTTTGGTACCTCTTTCCCTCCAAATTCCGTAGCGAGATATGTTGCATGATACAACATATCTATTTCTGAAGACTTCCACCTATCTGTAAATAGTTTTAAAGCATCCTTAAGAGAACTTCCACCATATTGAACCTGATTAACTATAGCTTCAAATTCTTCTTTAAGAGGTGAGCGAACATATTTCTGAGCTTGATTAAACGCATCAAGAAGCGTATATCCTCCACGAACAGTCGAAGAGATAACCATAGTCGCTCCCTCTAATTCTTCTAACACTCTCTTTCTCAAAAAATATTTTTTCCATTTTTTAATGGCTAGAGGTACTTTCCTACCTAGTAATGCTCCAAACGGAAGAGAGATTAAAGCCACATTTACTGAAAAAAATAAGTTTATAATCATAAACAAACCAAATACCCCTAATAGATCAAACATCCAAGACGTGTACCCTACATTCCTTGTTTTCTCCTTCTTTGTTTTTAATATCATCTTGGATACAGGTATAAATCCAATCCAAATGAACAGTAGAGAGATAAAAATAAGGAGAGATATAATAAAAGTCATTCCTTACCCCTCCTTGAAAATAATCTTTTCCACCAAGGTTTTTTCTTACCTATAGCAATACTTCCTTCTGGAAGAATACTCTTTGCTAATTCTAAAACAGCTAGTCCAAATGGGGTTTTTGATGAAATATAATCAGTAACAGCAATCTTCTCTATACGAGGTTTTCTTAATTCTGGATCTTCAGGTATTTTAGCAAACAAAGGAAGTCCTGCTTTATGTGAAATGTCTTCCAATGAATACGGAAGTTTATTTGGCATTTGATTTAAAACCAATCTTATTTTTTCCAACGGAAGCTGTAACTTATTAACTGTTCTATGAACAAAACTACTAGAAATATCTATCGAATCAATATCTGCCCCACTAATAAAAAGAATGGTATCACTTAGTTCCATCGCCTTTTTATTATTTGAACGAATATCGTCAGATAAGTCAAAAATGATAATATCGAAATGCTGTTTTAATATATAGGTTACTTTCTCTATTAGTTCATCCGTTAATAAGTTATGATCCTCAATATTCCAAGGTGACGCTAAGAAATAGAGATTTGGTGTATTTGTTTCTTTTAGATACTCTGCAACCTTTTCCCATGAACGATACTCTTTTTCAGGAAACCTAGCAAAATTTGTTATGATATTTTTTGGTACTTCACTGGTTATAGAAAAGACTCCAAATTTTCTTGCGATGTCTGAGCCTTCCCTTGTATGATCTAAATCCACTATACAAACATTTAAGTTTGTATGTTTCACTATTGTATGACCGAGGTAGGTGGACAAAGTTGTTTTTCCAACTCCACCCTTGGCTGAATACACAGAAAAAATACGATGTTTTAATACACCTATTTTTGCTGTCTTTACTTCTAATCTTCCCTTATCTTTGGTCGTAACTGTTACTTTATCTAATGATTTTTTTTCTTGATGAGATTCTTTGTTGTTTTCTGAGGAGATATTTCTAATGAACTGCAATTCTGTTCCATGGATTACAGGAATAGCTCCAATTGTCGCTACTTTTTTCCAAACATCTAAAGTGATTGATGGAACTGATACCCATATTCTCACGCCATTTTTTGGTCTAAAATCCTTAAGAAGAGTTATGGTATCGTCTAATTCAAACCCAAGAAGCACAGCATCATAACCAACAGAATGAAAAAAATCTGCTGCTTTTGCAACAGATGTAGCTACCGCTATAATCGTATGATTTGTTTCTTTTATCTTCTCTTGCTGCTCTTCAATAAATGCACTATTTCCTGCAAGTAAAATATTCAACTTCTGACCCCTCCTATCTATTCTTTATTCAATGGTAATAGTACCAAATGTATCGTTGATCCATTTGCTAAGGCTTGTTCAAAACCTTGAACTGCTTTATTGGGTACCGCTAAAACTACTGCAAAATCATGTCTATTCATTGAAGAAGTTTTCTCGGTATTTAAAGGTGTACCTTTTAATACTTCAATATCATTTAATATTTTCTCTGCACCAGTTTTATCATTTAGAGCATAGACATCAACATAATCACCTGTTTGAATCGTACCTCCCACTGTTGTTTCAATACCAATAGGAAGGGCTATGGCTGTAAAATTAGAACCTTTGCTTAGTAGCATTCCACTCATCCTAGACTGTTCTGTATTTATTAGCATTTCCATTCTTATGATAGTATCTTTTAATACCATTCCACGTATGCTTTTACCTATAACTAATTTAGAATTAACAATCGCATCAGTCGGAACTGCTGCTATAGGTAATTCTTTTTCCACAAGCATATCTGGACTGATAGGTTGATTAGCTTCAACATTTTCATTCAACACTAAGACAGTTTTCGTTTCAGTATGGCTGTTCAAGTAATGATAGGCTAAGTAGCTTGAAACCCCTGCTAACAATATACCTACAATAAAAAAGATTTTTCTCCCTTTCAATTTATTCCCTCCCCTATTCCATCTCTAATTTAGCTGCAATTTTAGGAATCGCTTGTTCAAATGGATTTCTAAAAAATGCTGGTTTTCTCTCCGCAAATACAGAGACAACTTCTTCCGAATCCTCGATTGCTATGATCGGATATTCATTAAATTCAGCTTCAATAAGAGAAATAAAAGAATGTCTCAAAGGTTTACGTTCATCTAATTGGTTTAAACACAGAACAACTTCTTGTTTAGAATGTAAAAGCTCCATTTTAGCCTTAACTTTTAGATAATCGGTTTCTGAAGGCTTAAGAACCATTACAAGTTTTAAAGCAGTATCTATAAGTTCTTTTTGATAATTCAAATGGGCTGGCACATCAACTACAATAATGTCATACTCTCTTTCTAAACCTTTTTGAATCATATTTGCTTCTCCACGTGATAGAAATATATCTCCAAAATTCGTTTCTTGCAAAACACCTATATCTGGCATTTCACCGTAGTGATAAGAAGTATCTCCTGATTTAGAAGCATCTAATAATAAAGTCTTTAATCCATTTTTGTTGTAAAAACTAGCTAATGAACTAGCTATGGTTGTTGTGCCTGTACCCCCACTTAACCCTGTTACTACAACCAATTTAGCATTTGATACGAATTTCAACTGATCTAAACCATGTTCAAAGACATGTTCAGTTAAGTTTTTCATAGATTTTCCTTCATCAAAAATCTTAGCATCGGGTAGCTTTGGATCTTGAAGTACCTTTTCAAAGGTTTTCTGTACATCCGACATTCTCCAATCGGTTCCTGTCAATATATATTCTTCTGGTATACCGTTAAGTTCAGAACATTCCTTAAATGCCTTACCTTTATCATCTAGTTCTCCAGTCATAATTACCATTGGTATAGAAGCGTTCGTTTGGCTGACGATTTCACCAATTAAATCTATAGAAGTTTCATTTCCTCGAATCATTAATACAGCATTAGCATTAGACACTGCATCTGTTAT
>JAENYW010000080.1 GCA_016841555.1 Tepidibacillus decaturensis | reverse complement strand
ACCCATTCAACTGCTGGATTAAACGCATCATCTGGATTCGCATCGCCAACCTTTACAGCACTTTTACGTATCAATGTATGATTTACAGTCTCACCGTTTGTTCCCCATGAATAGCCTGGGTCAACCCCTACTTGACCAAATACATCGATGATAGCATTACCATGCTTTAATACTAGCGCATCATCTCCATTAAAATAGGCAACACTAGCTGTCATATCCGCTTTGTTTAATATAGCAGCGTCTGCTTGATTATGCGCTATCACATAAACCTCTCCAGTTGCTAATTTTCCTGAAAGCTGAAGAGCATTTGTTATCGACGTACTTCCATTCGCATGCAACGCTACACTGTATTCGGATAAATCTATCGCATCACATGTTCCGTTAAAAATCTCTATTGCTTTATTATTGCTACTACCTTCGATGTACTCTGAGAAGAAAACACGACTTCCAGTACCAGCATAAGCTTCTGGTCCACCATAAGAGCCTGTTGCAAAGGTTGTTGTATCATACCATAAGTAACCAGCTTCTGGAGCAGCCCATGGTTCAGCTTGAGGTTCAGTAGATGCGGTAGGCTCCTCAAAAGCATGTAATGCAGTTGATTGATCTAACTGTAAACCATTTACTTGATTTAGGGATGTATAGCTTTCTTGTGTTGCAAGCCAATCAATTATATTAACAAGTAATGTTCCATCATTTTGCTCTGTAAAACCATCATAGGTTGTTTTTGACGATCCGTTTTCTTCTCTTACATATTTTGGTGTAGAATCCTCTACAGGAGAAGAATCCCCAATAAATGCAGCTTTACCTGCGATTAATTTTGAAACCGCAACATAGGCACCTTCTGCTCTTCCTCCTCCGTCGTAAACCCCTTGGTCAACTGCATAGGGCCAAGAAGCATTGGTATTAGGAAGATAGACGATTCCTTTTGCTTTATTTGGATCAATAATCGCTAGAGTAGAACCAGCATGCATAGCAACGGTTTGTACTCCATCTGTAATGCCAAATGCTTGTTCAGGAGTGACAATATCATTTGCAGTTACGTCGCCAATTGCATTATAGCGAAAACGTACGCCAAAATTAGAAGCTAGCCAATCAGCACTTTTTACTTCCTGCATTGCCTCTGAGCCTGATTCTCCAATATTCATTCCTAATGTAGGATCTATCCAAGCTCCTCTACGATATCCATTGAAAACTTCAGATGCGTCCCAACGATTTTTATTGCGATCTGCATTATAATGGTCTGCAATAAAAAATACGCTTCCTCCATTTTGTACATATTGAATAATTGCAGCTTGCTCTATTGTTTTATAAGGAGTACTTGCTTCGGGAATGACAAAAACATCATAACCACTAAGATCATTGTATGTAATTGGGGCGGTTTTTCGTAGTTCCTTTACATAATATCCGTTCTCTGCTAGAGCATTTGCAAAATCTGAAAAAGCTCCATCAATTACCCAATCTGCAGCTCCTGCTGTTTGACCGTGGGTATTATCAAATAAAATTTGTTTCCCATTTGCTGTTCCTTTAGCTAAAATCTCTGGTGCAGGATCAGTAGCTCCCTCAGCGTTTACTTCCGTATTACTTATCCACGAAGTTGAAAATGAAAAAACTAATGCTAGAATGATAAAGATCTTCATTATTCTTTTTGTAATTCTCAATGTTTCTTCCTCCTTTAATGTAATAACTGTCCATAAATATACAATTTTATAAAGTTAATCTCATATTATTCTATTTTAAGGGATTTATGTTACATTTTTATTACATTCTTGTAAAAAGATTTTAAATAAAAAAACCATGATAAAAGCTACATTAGCTCCACCATGACTTTTTTATTTATTCTATGTCCGCTTCCTTCACAGTCCAACCTGAAAAATATTTTGTACTCCCTCGATCCGTTTTAATTCCTCTAGAACACTTTCATCTGCAGCTGCATCTACACCTAAGAAGGCTACAGCCTGACCGCCTAATTCATTTCGTCCCACCTGCATGGTTGCAATATTCACATTCGCATTTCCTAAGGTACTTCCAACCTTCCCAATAATCCCTGGTTGATCAATATGATCCATGATGACGAGGTTTCCTTCAGGAATAAGGTCCACTGTAAACCCGTTCAAATTAACGACCCTAGCACCATATCCATTTAGAATTGTACCAGAAATATATTTTTCTTCATGATTTGTTTTTACTTTAACTGTAATTAAATTGGTAAAGCCATGTGACTGAGAGGTGCGAGATTGAATAACATCAATGCCTCTACCTTTCGCTAATATAGGAGCATTAACATCGTTGACAACTCCTTCACTTCCTAGGTGATAAGCTAAAATACCCTTTTGTACTGTACGAGTTAGTAGATCAATTTCCTTATCAAAAATATCACCAGCAAATTGTATTTCAATTTTTTCAATTGCCCCTAGAATTATATTAACAATTACCGTACCAAGCTTCTCTGCTAATTGGACATATGGTCTTACATGATTCAATATTTCAGAATTTAATGAAGGTAAATTAACTGCATTTCTAAATGGTTCATTTTTTAAATAATGATATACCTCTTCAGCAACGTCAATCGCTACATTTAGTTGTGCTTCTTCTGTAGAAGCTCCAAGATGAGGTGTTGTTACTACATTTGGATGATTTACTAAAGGATTTTCTTCAGGTGGTTCTTCTTCATACACATCTAAAGCTGCTGCCGCTACTTTACCATCCTCTAACGCCCGAAGTAGCGCTTCTTCACGAACAATACCGCCTCTAGCACAATTGATAATTCTTACTCCTTTTTTCATCACTGCAAATTGCTCATCATTAATAATATATTTTGTTTCCTTTGTTAAAGGAGTATGAACGGTAATAAAATCTGCTTGCATTACTACTTCTTCTACCGTTCCGAGCTTAACTCCTAGCTGTTTAGCTCTTTCTTCAGTAATAAATGGATCGTATGCAATGATATTCATATTAAATGCTTTTGCTCTTTTTGCCACTTCAGCACCAATTCGTCCCATTCCGATAACACCGAGGGTTTTTCTATTTAATTCAACACCTACGTATTTTTTTCGATTCCAAATGCCCTGCTTTAAATCTTGATGAGCTTGTGGAATCCACCTCGCCATTGCCATTAGCATGGCAAAGCTATGTTCCGCAGTAGAAGTAGTGTTGCCATCAGGGGCATTAATAACAGCAATTCCTCGTTCTGTAGCAGCTGGTATATCGATATTGTCTACCCCAACTCCTGCACGTCCGATAACACGAAGCTGTTTGGCTGCATCCATTATCTCTTTGGTTACTTTTGTTTGACTCCGAACCAATAATCCGTGATAATCTCCAATAATAGCTAGTAGTTCTTCAGGTTTTAATCCTGTTTTTACATCCAAATGAATATCTTCGGCATCAATTAATTGCTTTAATCCTATTTCTGAAATCGGATCACTAACCAATATTTTTAGCATTTGCCCATACCTCCTCAGCAGCTTTTATTCCCTTACCTAATTCAATTTCTAGACCTATCTGCTTTAAGGCCATTTCTAGTCCAGCTATGGTTGTCAGCATATCCATTGGATGGGTATAACCCATATGACCAATTCGGAACATTTTCCCTTTCATATCCGCTTGACCGCCTGCAGCAATAATTTTGTAATCTTTACTTAAAACTTTCCGAAGCTCTTCTACATCAAATCGTTTGTCTCCCTTGATAGCGGTGACGGTGCAGGAAGCTGCATTATCATCCTTAACAAATAACTCTAAGCCTAATGCAGTAGCTGCTTTTCTAACCATATCTCTTAAAATAAAATGTCTTTTAAAGCCTTCTTCTAGTCCCTCGTTTTCAATCAATTCAATAGATTTTGCAAGGCCAAAAACTAAGGATACTGGTCCAGTAAATGGTGTTGTGTTCTTTTCTGCATTTGCTTTATACGAAACTAAATCCCAATAAAAACGTGGTCCTTGATGCTGTTCAATTACCTTCCAAGCCTTATCACTTACTGCAATTAAAGCTAATCCTGGAGGTAACCCTAATGCTTTATGTGATGCGGTAACAGTAATATCTACTCCCCACTCATCCATTTTCAAATCCATTCCCACTAAAGCAGATACGCTATCTACAACAAAAATCGCTTGGCTCTCCTTCACTACTTGAGCAATATCTTTTATTGGATTTACTACTCCTGTAGAGGTTTCACAATGGGTTGCAAAAACTGCTTTAATATCTGGATTTTGCTTTAATACACTTTTAATTTGTTCAGGATCAGCAGCTAGTCCATATTCAGTTTTTACTTCCATTACATCCGCTTTATAAGCTTTTGCAATTTTTACAAATCGTCCACCAAATACACCAGTAACAACTACTAAGACTTTATCCTCTGGTTCTACTAAATTGGCAACTGCCATTTCTAATGCACCTGTTCCACTCGATGCGACAACGAAAACATTTTGTTCTGTTTGAAAAATTCTTTTTGCTTTTTCAATGGAATCACCAAAAATTTTGGAAAACTCACCACTACGATGACCTAGAATTGTCCTATCCATTGACCGTTGAACCTCTGGTGCAATTGGTGTTGGCCCAGGAATTCTCAAATGCTGATATTCTTTAAACATGTCGCTACACCCCTATTTCGTTATTTTTTTAACATATTCCCTTGTTAACTCGATAAAGCTGAAATATAGTAAAAAACCTTCCATTCCTACACTGATTCCTTTACAAATACAGTCTAGGGACGAAAGGCTTTCTTCCGCGATACCACCCTATTTCATCGTTATTTCACAATAACGACCTCAGCAGATTATGACAAACGAAACGTCCCCTTGTCATACTATCTACATTAGATAACGGATTTTCACCGGATTAAGCCTACAAATATCTTCAGCTTATCAACTCTAGAGTGCTCCTTAACGTCGATATACCAGTTTCCACCATCCACTGGCTCTCTGCAATTATCAGACCTTAATTCTTTCCTTCATCGTTATTTAATCTATTTATTTCCTATTTTAAAGATCTTCATAATATTAAATAAGAAAACCTTTCGTTCCCAGACTGACTCCTTATTCAGGTACAGTCTAGGGACGAAAGGTTTCCTTCCGTGATACCACCCTATTTTATCGTTACTTCACAATAACGACCTCAGTAGATTAGTATGACAAACGAAACGTCCCCTTGTCATAATCTACATTAGATAACGGATTTTCACCGGTTTAAGCCTACTATTATTTCGACTTAACAACTCTGGAATGCTACTCTGACATCGAATCTACCAGTTCCCACCACACACCGGCTCTCTGTAATCTCCGAACATCAAAGCTTTCCTTCAATGTTATTGTTCGTGTTTCTTAATTTTGATAATAAATTTATCACCAATTCGAGGTGAAGTCAATAGATTATTTCAAAAAAAGTTGAGATAAAAAATTCCTAGACTTAAAAAAAGAAAGGTGACAAACGAAACGTCCCTTTGTCACCTTTTGTTCTATAATCGTTGTTCTAGTTTCGCTTTTTCTTCTTCATAGCCTGGTTTTCCTAATAGAGCAAACATATTTTTCTTGTAGGCCTCGACACCTGGTTGATCAAATGGATTAACTCCTAGTAGGTAACCACTAATGCCACATGCTTTTTCAAAAAAGTAGACAAGATGTCCAAAGGTAAATTCATTTAACTGATCAAGCTTGATGATTAAGTTAGGAACTCCTCCATCAGTATGTGCCAACAACGTACCCTCAAAAGCTTTTTTATTTACAAAATTCATTGTCTGCCCTGCTAAATAGTTTAATCCATCTAAGTTATCTACTGATTCCTTTATAACCATTTCCTCCGATGGTTGTTCTACCCATAAGACAGTTTCAAATAAGTTTCTACGTCCATCCTGGATATATTGTCCCATGGAGTGAAGGTCAGTTGTGAAGTTGACGGAAGCAGGGAATATTCCCTTTTGATCTTTTCCTTCACTTTCCCCAAATAACTGTTTCCACCATTCAGAAAAGTATTGAAGGCTAGGTTCGTAATTAACCATAATTTCGGTTGTTTTTCCTTTTCGGTATAATATGTTACGGATAGCAGCATATTGATAAGCTGCATTCTCCATTACATCATCACTAAAATATTGCTGATATGCCTCCTGTGCGCCCTGAAGTATTTTATCAATATCTAGTCCTGCTACCGCAATTGGTAATAAACCCACAGCAGTAAGTACGGAATATCTTCCTCCTATATCATCTGAAATGATAAAGGTTTCATAGCCTTCCTCATCTGCTAGCTTTCGCAATGCTCCTTTTTCTGCATCGGTTGTAGCAAAAATTCTTTCTTTTGATCCTTCTTTTCCATATTTATTTTCTAGTAATTCCTTAAATACTCGAAATGCGATAGCTGGTTCTGTTGTCGTACCAGATTTAGATATCACATTAATTGAGATATCTTTTCCTTCTAACACCTGAAGTAAATGCACTAAATAAGTAGAGCTTATCTGATTTCCTACAAAGTAAATTTCAGGTGTTTTTCTTTTTCCCTTTGGTAATTGGTTATAGAAGGAATGGGTTAACATTTCAATCGCTGCCCTTGCTCCTAAGTAGGATCCTCCTATTCCAATGACAATCAATGCGTCGGAATTTCCTTGTATCCTTTTTGCTGCTTCCTTTAATTGCATTACTTCTTCTTTATTAACATTATTCGGTAATTCTACCCACCCGATATAATCGTTTCCTGCTCCTGTTCCATGATGAAGCATATGGTGAGCAGCTTTTACCATTTCCTTCATCTGTACTAATTCCTCTTGTTTTATATCAGGTACTGCTTTTCCATAGTCAAATTGAATGAGGCTACCCAAATTATTCCACTACCCTTTCCATTTTTAAAATAGTTAGTCTAACATGCCTTCCATTTGCTCTAATATGTCGTTAAATAGATCTAATGCGTTTTGAATTGGTTCAGAGGTATTCATATCTACACCAGCTTTTTGAAGTAGGTTTACAGGATAATCAGAGCTTCCTGATTTTAAGAAATCAAGGTAGCGCTTTACGGCTGGTTCTCCTTCTTCTAGAATTTGTTTAGCTAAGCTAATGGCAGCAGAAAAACCGGTAGCATATTGAAATACGTAAAAATTCATGTAAAAATGAGGAATTCTTGCCCATTCAACATCAATCATTGGATCAACGATAATATCTGATCCATAATATGTCTCATTTAATTGATGATACATGCTGTTTAAACCTTCAGGAGTCAATGCTTCTCCAGCTTCTACCTTTTCATGAATCATTTTTTCAAATTCCGCAAACATCGTTTGTCGATATACAGTTGTTCTAAATTGCTCCATATAATAATTAAGATAAAACATTTTTTCTTTTTTATCTGTCGTTGTTTTTAATAAGTGATTCATTAATAAGGCTTCGTTTAAGGTTGAAGCGACTTCTGCGACAAATATTTTATAATGTGAATTGATATACGCTTGATTACTATTGGAATAAAAGGAATGCATGGAATGACCTAATTCATGGGCTAGCGTAAACATATCATTCACTTTATTCTGATAGTTTAACAGGATATATGGTTGCGTACTATAGGATCCCCATGAATAAGCACCACTTGATTTACCACTATTTTCATAAACATCAATCCATCTCGTATCAAAGCCTTTTTTCACTTGTTTGATATACGCTTCACCTAGTGGCTTAAATGCTTCTAATACTTTCTTTTGCGCTTCTTCATAGCTCACCTTAATTTCCATATTCTTGATGATAGGAGTATAAAGATCATACATGTGCAGTTCATCTAAACCCAACATTTTTTTACGAAGCTTGACATAGCGATGCATAAGATTCATGTTCTTATGTATGGTGTCAATTAATTGCTGATACACATTTAGTGAAATATTATCTCCAAAAAGAGAAGCCTCTAATGCGGAAGGGTATTTTCTTGCCTTTGCATAAAAAATGTTTTTCTTTACATCGGCACTTAATACAGCAGCAAAGGTATTAGATAAAGAGCTATAGGTTTGATATAATGCTTCAAAAGCCTCTTTTCTTACACGATGATCTTTGCTTTCCATAAATTGAACATAGCGACCCTTTGTTAGCTCTACTTCTTCTCCATTTTCATCCTTTATATTCGGAAATTTGATATCTGCATTATTTAACATGCTAAAGATAGAATTCGCAGCCTGAGATAGTTGACCTGTTTGTGCAAGAAGCTCCTCCTGTTCCGCATCTAAAACATGAGGCTTCATACGAATGATTTCATCCAAATATTGCTTATATATTTGAAGTCCCATCTCTTCTTGTATAAATTGCTTCAACTGTTCGATTGGAATAGTTAAAATTTCTGGAACAATATAGGAGGTTACGCTGTTGACTTGAACGCTTAATTGTCTTGCACGATCTGTTAATGCTTGATATGTATTATTTGTATTATCTTCATCTTTTCTCATGCGAGCGTACATATATATTCTGCCAATAAGCTCAGACATTTGATCTTGAAGTTTTAAGCCCTTAAGTAATCCTTGAGCGGATGCTTTTAATCTCCCTTCAAGCTGCTTTATTTCATCCATTAATTCCTTCCCTTTATTAAAATCTTTTTCCCATTCTTGATCATCTGAATAGATTGCTTCTAGATCCCATTTGAATCCTTCTTCCAATTCTTGCCTCTTAGGTATCTGCTTATTATTACCCATTTTTTAAAGCCCCCTTAGTAAAATTTCCCTATCTTTCCTATCATACTATATAGCTACCGTTTCGTTAACCCCGAAAATATTTTGTTATCTTATGTTCTTTGTCTTGTGCATAATCATCCTTCGCATCAACCTGCATGATCTTCATTTCTGGATATCTTAGAAAGGTTAATCTTCCGCCAAAAACACAGCCTTGGTCTATATTCATTGTCCTTTGAATAACTGTTGGCTCTGGTGTAGGGTCATGACCATAAATAATCAGCACATCAGATTGATGAAAAACGGTCCAATCTTTTCGTATTGGCTTGCCATTATCATCCAAACCATCTGTGTAACCATATCGAGTAAATGCATGTATTTCCTTTGAATCACGACCAATATCTTGATCTCTAATACCTGCATGTACAGCTACAGCGACATCCTTCCCGTGATGGGTAACAATATAGTGAGATGGGCAGGATAGCAAAAAATCTGTTATTTCCTCTTTCATATGTTCTGTTTTTATCTCTCCATATGCTTTTTCATACTGGTCCAGTTCTTCTACAAATCGTTCATCCCCATGTGCCATTTTTACATTTCTACCCATTAAATAACGAACAATTTTCCAATTATGATTTCCGTCAATGGCATAGGCTATTTGCTGATTTACTAAATCCATCACAACTCTCATTACTTTTAGAGATTCAGGACCTCTGCTCATCATATCTCCTAGAAAAAGCAGCTTTCTATTGTCGGGATGAAAATAACCTTTCCCCGTATTTTGATAACCTAATAGCTGCAAACCCTCCATCATTTCTTCATAGCATCCGTGCACATCTCCGACAAAATCCATCCCCGCACCTAGAGGAATTCTTTTTGGCTGCATTTCCTCACCTCAATCAGGTAATCGTATTTGCTTAATAAAGCTTTTTAGCTGTTCCGCTGAATGTTTTAATTGTTTTTCTTCTTCTTCCGTTAAAGGTAGGTTTACTATTTCATCGATACCCTTTCTTCCAATAATAGTTGGAATCCCTAAACAAACATCATCTATTCCTTTATAGTTCTCCAGATAAACAGATACAGGTAAGATGCTTTTTTGATTCCCTAATATTGCTTCGCATATTCTTGCTAGCGAAAGTGCAATTGCATAGTAGGTTGCTCCTTTTTTCTCAATAATCTGATATGCTGCATTTTTTGTTTGCTGATATAATTCCTGCTTCTCTTCTGAAGATATGTTGCATCTTACATGTTCTGAAAGATGTTGATCTGTTATCCCTGAAATATTCAAAAGACTCCAAACAGGAAATTCGGTATCTCCATGTTCCCCTATCATCACTCCATGAATACTTCGAGGATCTATATCTGTTTTTTGTGATATCAAATAGCGAAGACGAGCACTATCCAATAATGTTCCAGAGCCAATAATCTGTTCCTTAGGAAGTCCAGTTAGTTTGATTGTAATATATGTCAAAATATCAACTGGATTGGTTGCAATTAAAAAAATAGCCTCTTGATTATATGTTAAGATGGACGATAATATTTCTTGATAAATCTCCACGTTTCTCTGCATTAAATCAAGACGGGTTTCACCAGGCTTTTGCGCCGCTCCTGCTGTGATTACAATAATATCTGCATCCTTTGTATCCGAATAATCCCCAGCATATATATTCATCGGCTGCGCTAATAGTAGTCCGTGATTTAAATCTAAGGCATCTCCTTCTGCCTTATCAACATTTTTATCAATAATAACTAATTCATTTGCCAGTCCTTTTAACAAAATAGTATAGGCAAATGTTGAACCTACAAATCCACTTCCAACAACTACTATTTTTCTTTTTTCCGCCATACCTTCACACCCTCATTTTTGATTTTTTTGATGACGATAATGAAAAATATTTGTTTTTTTCATTAATTTTTTTAATTCTAATTCAATCCCCGCAAAATCATCTGCTTCTGCCTCTTCAGGATGTAGTGATAGTTGCTCCACCATATAGGAAATTAAGTGTAATCTCCCCTTTATATACTGAAGCTGCTTTTTTTTATCAAAAATCGGAGTAGCCATAAGATATCCCTTCCTTTTATTCCAGTTTCACCAATAATTCTATACAAAATGCAATACAAAAGCTACCAAAGCAACAAATCAATCACTTATAAACATTTTGAATAAATAAAATATATTTTGGAATATTATTAATTGAATTTTAATGAAAGAAGGGAGTAAAGCATATGCCTCAACAAATAACTCAATTAGAATTGCAAAACTTGAGAGAATTAATTTCTAGTCATGACCTAGCAGCTTCAAAATTACAAGAGTATGCCAATCAATGCAACGATGCTCAGGTGAAACAAATGTTACAGCAATCTGCTCAATCCGCTCAAAATACCAAGCAAACGCTTCTATCATTCTTACAATAAGGAGGTATAATAATGCAAGAAAAACAAATGGTAAATGATGTATTAACAATGGTAAAGGGAA
>JAENYW010000079.1 GCA_016841555.1 Tepidibacillus decaturensis | reverse complement strand
ATATTTATTACAATCAAACTAAGTGAATTAAAGCACAAAGATTGGAAGTGGGCTACTATGATAGAGCATGATCATTCGATATATATGAAAGAAGCATTGATAGAAGCGAAAAAAGCAGAAGCTATAGGTGAGGTTCCTATTGGAGCTGTTATTGTAAAGGATAAAGAAATAGTTGCGAGAGCATATAATCTAAGAGAAACTTTAAAGGACCCTACAGCACATGCAGAAATATTAGCATTAAAAGAAGCTAGTAAAAAATTAGGTGGTTGGAGATTACATGGTTGTACACTATATGTTACGCTAGAGCCATGTCAAATGTGTGCAGGAGCACTTATTCAAGCAAGGGTGGATCATGTCGTATATGGAGCAGATGATCCAAAAGCAGGTTGTGCGGGGACCCTTCTAAATTTATTACAGGATGATCGTTTTAATCATCAAGTAAATATAACAAAGGGAATACTAGAGGAAGAAAGTGCAGAACTTTTAAAATTTTTTTTTAAACGATTACGAAGCAAGTAAAAAAAACCTATTTTTGTTATCATGTTATGGTAAGATAATCAGTATAAAATTATCTTTCGATGATTATGTTGTAAGAGGAGATATTGATGAAAAAAATTACGTTAACAAAAAAAATAAGATTAACAAGTGTTCAGATAATTGTTCTTGCATATTTTACTGCCGCGTTATTAGGAACAATTCTTTTTAGTCTTCCTATTTTCCATCGTGAAGGGGTAGAAATGAGTATTGTTGATGCTTTTTTTACCTCTGTCAGTGCAATTAGTGTTACAGGCTTAACGGTGGTAAATACGACGGAAACCTTTAATACTGCTGGAACCATATTATTAGCCATTTATTTGCAATTTGGTGGAATTGGAATCATGACCTTAGGAACATTTATATGGATTGTAATGGGAAGAAAGATAGGCTTAAAGGAACGACAGTTAATTATGATTGACCAAAACAGAACGAATCTTTCTGGATTAGTGAAGCTAATGAAGATTGTTTTGGGGATGGCGTTTACCATTGAAGTTGTAGGTGGATTTATTCTAGGTACTTATTTTTTAAGGTATTATTCTACCTGGTATGAAGCGTATTATTACGGATTCTTTCATGCTTTATCTGCCTATACAAATGCAGGATTTGATATTTTTGGTGATTCTCTATTGAGCTATTCCCATGATTATTTCGTACAAGCTGTTATGATTATCTTACTTGTTTTAGGGGCTATTGGTTTTCCTGTATTGATTGAAGTGCGTGAATATTTAATTACAAAACAAAACAAACGTAATTTTAGGTTTTCATTATATACGAAATTAACTACGACTACCTTTTTTTTATTATTAGTATTAGGAGCTATAGGTATTTTGATATTAGAAAATCATCATTTTTTAAATGGCTTAACATGGCATGAAAAGTTTTTTTATTCATTATTTAATTCAGTAACAGCTAGGAATGGTGGTTTTTCAACAATGGATGTGTCGTTGTTTATGCCCCATACGTTATTTTTTATTTCTTTACTCATGATTGTTGGTGCAAGTCCTTCAAGTGTCGGTGGAGGGATTCGAACGACTACATTTGCTGTTGTTATTTTAACATTATTTACTTTTACAAAAGGTAGGAAAGAGGTTAGGGTTTTCAAAAGAAGGTTAGATGATGAGGACATTCTAAGGAGCTTTGTTGTTTTCTCAGCTGCTTCTGTATTATTAGGAACGAGTATTATTCTTCTAGATGCATTTGAAGGGGGAAGCTTTTCATTAATGGAAGTTATATTTGAAGTTTCTTCTGCTTTTGGGACAACAGGGCTATCTATGGGAATTACCAGTTCTCTTTCCGATGCAGGTAAATTATTAATTACTGCGTTAATGTTTATTGGAAGAATAGGCTTACTTTCCCTTCTCTTTATATTTAAACGTGAAGGTCCGAAAGCAAAAATTACTTATCCATCAGAGAAAATTATTATTGGTTAGTCTTCCTATTCATATTATTGTACAAGATTGAATAAGATACATTGTCACGATTGGACAATGTATCTTCAGCTTGTAGATAAAGCCCTATCTCTGCGTTGTTCCGACAAGCTAGGACTCTTGCGTATGTCGCTATACGCTGCGATCCCTAGCTGTCGTCGAGCCTTGATCTAAGACTTTCTTTACAAGCTACCATCCTGACGAGTTTCCCGTCAGGATGAAGATACATTGTCACCATCGGCAATGTATCTTATTTTTTTGCAAGGGAGGAAGAAAATGGAGGAGTTAATAAAAACAATTTTATTAGGAATGATTCAAGGCTTGACTGAATTTTTACCTATTAGTTCATCGGGTCATTTATTATTGGTGAGAAGGCTGTTTAATTTATCAGAGGCTGGATTATTTCTGGATACAATGCTTCACTTTGGAACCTTACTATCCATTATCCTAGTATTTTGGGAAGAGATTAGATTATTAATCAGTAATCCGTTTAGTAAATTAGGAAAGCTAATCATTGTTGGTACTATTCCAACTGCTATAATTGGTATACTGTTCGAAGATTTTTTTGAAGAGATAGCGAAGACTGGTGTTACCGTTGGGTGGGAGTTTTTGGCCACAGGGATTATTTTATGGTTTGCAGATGATATAAAAAAAAGAGGATATAAGCGTTTAGAAAAAATAAGCTATAAAGATGCAATCGTTATAGGAACGCTTCAAGGAGTTGCAATATTACCCGCCATTTCTAGATCTGGTTTAACAATAGCTGGAGCACTTTTTAGAAAGATTGACAAAAAAGATGCAGCTACATTCTCCTTTTTAATATCCTTACCAGCTATTTTAGGGGCTGTTTTATTACAAAGTGTAAAATTAATTAATGGGAAAGGGTTAGAAGCAATAGAGACATTAGGCTTTATACCGATTATTGTAGGTACATTAACAGCTGCAATATCAGGCTATATTGCTGTAAAGTGGATGCTTAAAGTACTTCAAACAGGTTCTCTAAAGGTGTTTTCATATTATGTATGGCTACTAGGGAGTGGTATCATTATTTTTCAAGTACTTGGAAAGTGGTAAACCTTCATTTGGTTTTACCCTCCTATTGAAATTTGTCCCTTAAGATGCTACAATAACCTTCGTCACATAAGAATCAGAATGGTTAACCAATGTTGTACCTTTTCTAACTTCTTTATATGGAGAGGTGTCCGAGAGGTTTAAGGTGACGGTCTCGAAAACCGTTGTGCGGTGTATAATCGTACCGTGGGTTCGAATCCCACCCTCTCCGCCATACTAGAAGTGAGATATGAATGTGAGAGTTGATATAATTGGCGAGATGCCAATTATAGTATTATGTATCATATTTTATAAACCCCATATTCTACCTATTGAATTTAAATATAGTGGGAGTTATAATGAAATATGTACCCTTTTTAAGGGGCTTAACTATCGTGTATAAAATTTGTCGTGCTAGATGGGGAGGTAGCGGTGCCCTGTAACCTGCAATCCGCTATAGCAGGGTTGAATTCCTATCAGCGGTCATGTTTATGTAAGGTCTGGCTCGTGCAAGTGGTGTTGACAATTGGGTCCTACGCAATGAATGCTCATGAACCCCGTCAGGTCCGGAAGGAAGCAGCGGTAAGTGAGAATATTTCATGTGTTGTAGGGTTGCCTGATTTGAGCTAACTACATGGGTACGCTTGGATGAAATGATCAATGGTAGGTGCACGGCTTTATATTTTCTATAAAAATGAAACACCTAAGAAATTAGGTGTTTTTTTGTGTCCTAGACGTTATAAGATTAAAAATATTATAAAAAAGAAGGTTTTTCCAATTATAAAGAGAAAATATGTTATTATGAATCCCTTTACATGAAAGGAGGTGTGGTATGGATAACTTAGATTTTAGTTTGCACATAGATGGGAAACGTTTTTTGCAGTATATGGAATTATCTCCTGTTGGATACCTTATTCTTAATCAGGAAGGAATAATTCTAGATATTAATCAAGTTTTACTTAAATCCTCCCAGTATTCTAAGGAAGCCCTACTTTACCAAAGTTACGAAAATATCATTTGTTTTCATGGAACAAGGGATGATTTTATTGAAAAGTTAGATTCTTTTTCACAAGAAGGGGAAATTCAATTATTATGGAAGGATTTAGCTGGACATACTCAGTACAGTAAGGTATTAGTTTGTAAGACAGTAGAACCCACTTTATATATTTTGGGGTTTTTAGAAATTCGTATGGAAAAGCATACAACTTTATTATCTCAGTTTGCTGAAAATTTTGTATCGGAAGTACATATTGGAATTATTGTTATTAATAATGAACTGAAAATTAAGGAGATAAGCCCATTATCCTGTAAAATATTAAATGTATCAAAAGAAGATGTATTAAATCTATCTATTGATGAGCTTTTTATCGGAGTAGGAGATGAACATCGAATTGTACAGCGTGCACTGTTAGAGGGTATAACTGTAACGAATCATGCGTTTACATGGAATAATCATCAGCAAAGGTACGATCTATTACTTGACTCAAATGTTATTAAAGATGACGAAGGAAAGGTTGTTGGTGCGTACGTTGTTTTTAAAGATGTGACTAATTTAAGATCTTTAGAGCAACAGGTATTGCAAAATGATCGATTAGCTACTATCGGTCAAGTTGCTGCAGGGACTGCTCACGAGATAAGAAATCCACTTACTTCTATAAAAGGATTTTTACAAATATTAAAAAGCTCCTTATCTCTAAATGGATTATCGGATGAATTACAATATACAGATATCATGCTATCAGAAATTGACCGAATTAATAAGTTAGTAAATGAAATATTAATGCTTAGTAAGCCTAATAATATGGTTTATAAATCACTTGATATAAATGGAATAATAATTGAAATTTTACCTATTATCCAAAATGAAAGCTTATTACATGGTATAGAGGTACAACATCAGATGGACCATACATTACCTTTAGTCATAGCAGATTCAGAATTATTAAAGCAGGTATTTTTAAACATTGGAAAGAATGGGATAGAAGCGATGAATGATGAAGGAACATTAACCATTACCACAAAGAATAATCGTGAAAACAAATATGTAGAAGTTCATATTCATGATACAGGTCCAGGTATTCCTTATTATATTGCAGATAAAATTTTTGAACCATTTTTTACAACGAAGGATACTGGTACAGGTTTAGGGCTTTCCATCAGTCAAAAGATTATTCATGATTTAGGAGGAGTAATAAGAGTATCCACAAAAGGATTTGGGACAACTTTTCAAATTTACTTTCCATATAAGTAACCTTAGACTTTCCGAAGTCTACGTATGAGGTTTTTTCTTTTGAAATCATAAGTAATACCTAGTATAATGGTTAAGAATAGCTATAAACAAAATATTTGGGGTGTAAGCGATGTCTTATTTAGCACTATACCGTGCTTGGCGCCCGCAATCTTTTAAAGATATTGTAGGTCAAGAACATATTACAACAACCTTACAAAATGCTTTAAGAGAGAATCGGTTTTCCCATGCATATTTATTTAGTGGACCAAGGGGAACAGGTAAAACAACTACTGCGAAAATATTAGCAAAAGCCGTTAATTGTGAATCAAGTCCAAGTGAGGAACCATGTAATCAATGTAAAATATGTAAAGGAATAAATGAAGGTTCTATTTTAGATGTTGTTGAAATTGATGCTGCTTCAAACCGAGGAGTAGAGGAAATTCGGGATTTAAGAGAAAAAATTAAGTTTGCTCCAACGGAAACAAAGTACAAGGTTTACATCATTGATGAAGTTCATATGTTAACTACAGAAGCTTTTAATGCATTATTAAAAACGTTAGAGGAACCACCAGCTCATGTTATTTTTATATTGGCGACGACAGAGCCTCACAAATTACCGTTAACAATTATCTCGAGATGTCAGCGATTTGACTTTAGAAGAATTTCTATCGAAAAAATGGTGGAACGATTACTTGAAATCGCAGATGCAGAAGGATTTACTGTAGAGCGTGAAGCGTTATCTGTAATTGCTAGACACTCTGATGGTGGTATGCGAGACGCGGTAAGTCTATTAGATCAAGTATTATCTTTTAGTGATGACAAAATAATGTTGAATGATGTTCTACAGGTAATAGGAACAGCATCTTTTCAGGTATTATCTCGATTAGCCAAAGCAATCCTTGAAAATAAAATGATGTTAATATTAAATGATACACATGATTTAATAAAAGAAGGAAAAGAACCGGAAAAAGTAGTAGAGGATATATTATTCTATTATCGAGACATGCTATTGTATAAGGTTGCGCCTTCGTTAGAGGAAGTAAAAGAAAAAGTATTATTAGATCAAGGATTTGCAGAAATTGCAAGTCAATATACAGAGGAACAATTATATCTAGTTATTGAGTCACTTAATCAATATTTGCAGGAAATGAAAAGAACTAATCAAGGTCGTATCTTATTAGAAATAGGTTTGGTTAAAATAACGAATATTCTTCAAAATAAAAAGCAGTTTCAAGAATCTTCTTTAATGGAAGAAGTGAAGGAGCTTAAAGAAAAGGTTGAAGAGCTTGCTTTAAGATTAGAGAGTTCAGAGGCAAAGCCTATTGAAAAGGGTGAACCTGAAAAGCAGCCTGAAACAAAAAGGTCTTTCGTACCAAAGCAAACGGTCAAACAGTTAAAGGATTTAAGCGCCCATTTTTCGTCAGAGCAGCATCGCAAATTAACACAGATTTGGCCTAAAGTTTTACAGACAGTAAAACAAAGAAAAGTAACCATATATGCTTGGTTAGTTGATGGAGAGCCTGTAGGTATCACAGAGGATACAATTGTATTAGCCTTCAACAATCAAATGCATCGTGATACGACGGATAAAGCTTCCAATAAACAGTTTATAGAGGAAATCATTCATGAACTTGTTAAAAAGAAATTTCATACGTTAAATATTATGAAAACAGATTGGAAGCATTTTTCTGATGAACAGGATGAAATATTTACCCAGCATAATAAAGAGGATTCCAAATTATCCATAGACACAAAAAAAGAGGGTAACATCCTTAAAAAAGCGATTGACTTATTCGGTGAAGATTTAGTTGAAATAAAACGAGACTAATTGAGGTGGATTCTTATTGAAACCGAAGATAAAAGACTAAGGAGGATATAAAAATGAAAAATATGAACCAAATGATGAAACAAGTAAAGAAAATGCAAAAAGAAATGGAGAAAGCTCAAGAGGAATTAAAAAATAAAACAGTAGAGGCTTCTGCTGGTGGTGGTATGGTTACTGTAGTAGCTAATGGGCATAAGGAAATTATAGATATTAAAATTAATGAAGAGGTAGTAGATCCTGACGACATAGAAATGTTACAGGATTTAATTCTTGCTGCTACAAATGATGTATTAAAACAGGTAGATGAACTAACTGCAAAAGATTTAGGTAAATTTACAGGCGGTTTAAATATGCCAGGATTATTTTAATAGGAGATCATATGCATTATTATTATCCAGAACCAATCGCGAAATTAATTGAGGGATTTACTAAACTACCAGGAATAGGTCCAAAAACGGCGCAAAGATTAGCCTTTCATGTATTAAAAATGAATGAACAGGATGTATATGATTTAGCAAAAGCATTAGTATCATCAAAGAAAGAACTACATTACTGCACTGTTTGTCAAAATATAACGGATGAAGATCGTTGCCATATCTGTAAGGATAAGAATCGGAATCAATCCGTCATATGTGTCGTTCAAGAACCTAAGGATGTTATAGCAATGGAAAGAACAAGAGAATATAATGGGCTGTATCATGTATTAAATGGCGTTATATCTCCAATGGATGGGATAGGACCTGAGGAATTGAAAATAAAGGAGCTTCTCTTAAGGTTAGAAGATGAGCAAGTTATGGAATTAATATTAGCTACGAATCCAAATATAGAAGGAGAAGCTACAGCAGGATATTTGTCAAAATTAGTGAAACCTTTTGGGATAAAAGTGACAAGAATTGCGCATGGTTTACCTGTTGGTGGAGATTTGGAATATGCGGATGAAGTTACTCTATCGAAAGCCTTAGAGGGCAGAAGAGAACTGTAATAAACCATCACCAGTGCTTACAGGTGAATCCAATTGGGAATAAAAGAATTTTTACCTATTTGTATTGTAAAAAAAAAATAAAGTAAACGTTTAGGGAGCTGAATAGCTCCCTTTTTTGTTTCAAATATTTTCTTGAATATTTTAATGGTATATTTATCCTTACTCTGCTCTATATATGTAATATGGAGGAGGATACGTCGATGTTTATATTTCATGAACAAGGGAATAGAGGAAATGAAGCTACTAATCATATTAATAGTCCAGAAAATTTACTAAAAGAGATTGAAGCTGTGAAAAATGAATGGTATCGTGCTTTAGAACGTTTTCACCATGTTAGTGAACCAGAGGCTGTAGACTTCATCATTTACTATATTCTTGCTGCAGAACGTAGATATATGTATTTATTAAATAAATATAAAAGCTTACAAAACAAAGATAATAAAAAAAAGATAATTAGAGAAGCCTCAGTAGAAGTAATACTACCAAAAAAGGAGGAGGAAGAATAATTTGGAAGATATGAATATTGGTTGGTGGTTGTTCATGCTAATAGGAGGTAGTATATTTTTCGTTTTCTTTAGCCAAAAAATTATTCCATTATTTAAGTGGGGATGGAAACTAATCCTTCAAATAGTAGTAGGTGCTTTTTTTCTGTTTTTCTTTAATATGTTTGGACAACTTATTCATGTATACATCCCTTTAAACCTAATTACTGCTTTACTGGTTGGAATATTAGGAATACCTGGTTTAACAACCTTGGTTCTTATTAAGTTAGTTATTATACCAATGTAAAATAAAAAGATAAAAAAAGCAGCCGTAAAAGAGGGCTGCTTTAATCTTGACGATAGACTGAGATACCATAAGTATCATATTTTATCAATAAATTTGATTTATTCATTATAAAAATGCGAATGAATATAAATACTCGGAACATAAATAATGAGAAAATAAATGAGAAAGAAAATAGATAAAACGTATTAGGAAGTAAAAAAAGTATCCAAGAAAAAGATAAAACACTAAAAAATAAGTAGCTAAATTCAAAACGCTTATATTCATGAAAAGATATGATGTTTTTAGGAAAGACACCAAACCAAGGAATAAATGGAAAAGCAATTTTCATCTTCCTTTTAATCATACGCAAATACCATATACCCCAAAAGAGATATACAATATAATAAATAGTTACTAATAGGGATAGATGTATCCATACCATCTCAGAAGTAACAAATATATTTATAAAAAAACCAATCATGAGAACACTAATATATAGGGTAAGCCATAATGGGTTATTACGTCTTCTCCATATTAATTGGTAATTAAAAATAACACGTTCGTTCATAAAATATCTCCTCACAATGTTCATATTATCTCATAAATAAGACGATTTAGTTATAGGTCAAAAGACTTTTTTTTAAAAAAAATAAGGGGTATAGGCATATGAAAATAAGTATAGTGGGAACTTCCAAGACCATACATCATTATATAAGGGATATAAATCAATATAAATGGAATATTCATTTTTACCTCTTGGATGGATATAATGAAGAGGATATCTATCGAAATGTTAATAAAGGGGAATTAGAAAATTATTTCTTTCATCAAAATAATTTAAAGAATTTTTTAATACAATCTCCAGTAATCATAATAGATATAGTAGAAAAAAAACATTTATACCAAATGATTAAGAGTTGGAGCACTTTTCATAGTAAGGGGCTTCTTATTTTAAGAAATAGTGTGGAGTTAGGCACAGGAGATCGAATATATGATTGGTTAA
Source organism: Tepidibacillus decaturensis (assembly GCA_016841555.1). Taxonomy (GTDB): domain Bacteria; phylum Bacillota; class Bacilli; order Tepidibacillales; family Tepidibacillaceae; genus JAENYW01. The sequence continues at coordinate 1,307 of JAENYW010000079.1, read as the reverse complement.
ACAGAAAAGGAAAGAGGATAGAAGTAATCAATTTCCCATCCATGGTACCTTATTCAATGGAACAATCCGGAAGAACTTTAATCTTAGGATGTGATCCATATTCCACCTATACGATGCAATTTAGAAAAGCATTAGCAGATAGAGATAGCAATACCTCCGTATTTTTAATAAGTCGAAAAGAGGCTGAATTGCTCCTATATACTAGCCAAGCATTTTTATTATTAAAAAAGGCGTTTTGGATTGAACAAGAAAAAGTGTGTACACAATTAGAAATTGATGTGAAGGTGATACAAAAGGGATTAACAAGTTACATGGATAATAACCTTCATAACCAAATAATATCTGAAGATTTTTTGAAAACAATAAATCCTGTGAATATGAGCCGTTCATATAAGTACTTAAGATTAGTACAATATGCAAAAGAGATTGTGAAGAAGGACAAGCTTTGGATTATTTACCAGCTACAACACTTTATAAAAAAAAGAGCAGTAAAAAATATTGCTGTTTGGGGAGAGGATGAAAACATAATTAATAGGTTGCTCCTTCTTCCTATAGAAAGAATTCAAATAATCAAAGATAAAAACAGGAAGTTACACCATACTAAATTAGTCTCTTACTCAAATCCATACCTAGCTGCTAAAAATGCTGATGTTCTTTTGCTCCTCAACAATCAAGAGCGTTATGTTACCATATCCTTACACAAATTAGAAAAAGTAATGTTAAAAAAAATTATTATCGATCAAGCAAATCTATTTGAACAGGCAGAAATGGAAGCACTTCATTGGAATTATATATCAAAAGGAAGACCTAGTATAATAAATTGATAGATTGGTAATAATGAAATATTAGCCATATTAGGTATGTTGTAAAAGGAGAGGGCTGATAGATATGTATAAAACCAATGAAGCGAAGTTTTGTATCATGTGTGGTCATAAGGAAAAAGAAGGTATAATGATTCATAAAGGCTTTATTTGTGACGAATGTGCAAATGAAATCGTTCATACGGAAGTAGAAGATGAAAAATACTCTTTTTTTATTCAACGAATGAAAGAATTATGGGTGAAAAATGCTTAAAGGTATTATTAAATTATGTTAGTATTATTAATGTGAATTTAGTAGTGAAGGAGAGTTGTTTGATGAAGGTAGCATATGAATTAAAAATGCCAACAGAATTGAAGGAAATGAAGGAGTTATTAAAGCCTTATGGTGGTAGATGTGCAAAAATAGTAGATGGGAAACTAGAATACCAAATTAAAGAAGAGCAAGAGCAAGAAGCGATTAATGCATTAAAAGATAAAGGGTATATT
>JAENYW010000078.1 GCA_016841555.1 Tepidibacillus decaturensis | reverse complement strand
AAACCAGCTGCTCCCATATCTTGAATACCTTCAACAATATCTAATTCTAAAAGTTCAAGAGTAGCCTCCAATACAGCTTCTCCATAAACGGATCTCCCACCTGAACAGATGGACGCTTCGTACTGGATTCCTCTGTTAATTCTTCTGAAGCGAAGGTAGCACCATGGATTCCATCTCTTCCAGTGCTTGCACCTACATACATCATCGTGTTACCTATCCCTTTCGCAATTCCCTTTTGAATTTGATCATGGTTGATTAAGCCTACACACATCGCGTTTACCAAAGGGTTTCCTCTATAGGTATTATCAAAAATAGTTTCACCACCAACTGTAGGTATCCCCATGCTATTTCCATAGTTAGCAATTCCCGAAACAACATTTCGGAACAGATATTTTACCTTTGCATCCTCTAAGGAACCAAAACGCAAGGAGTCCAATAAGGCAATTGGTCTAGCACCCATGGAGAAAACATCACGAATAATCCCTCCTACACCAGTAGCAGCTCCTTGAAATGGTTCAATAGCCGAGGGATGATTATGACTTTCTATTTTAAAAACAACTGCTTGATTATCTCCAATATCTAAAATTCCTGCTCCTTCACCTGGCCCTTGAAGAACACGCTTCCCTTCAGTAAAAAACCTTCTTAATACAGGTTTGGAGGTTTTATAGCTACAATGCTCTGACCACATAACACTAAATAGTCCAGTTTCTAAAAAATTTGGCTTTCTTCCAATCAACTCTATGACTCGATTATATTCACTATCTGTTAACCCCATATCTTTATAGACTTTCTCAATCGCAATTTCCTCTGGAGTTGGTTCAAGATGCTGCATGCTGTTCCCTCCAATTTTTCAAAATAGATTGAAAGACCTTCCTGCCATCCGTTGAACCTAACAACTCTGATATAGCTCGTTCAGGATGAGGCATCATTCCTAAAATATTCCCCTTTTCATTTACAATACCAGCAATATCATCTATCGATCCATTGGGATTATTTTTATATCGAAATACAATTTGATTATTCTTTTTTAAAGCTACTAAGGTTTGTTCATCGCAATAATAATTACCCTCTGCATGGGCAATTGGAATTTGTAATTCTTCTTCGAAACTATATTCCGATGTAAATAAGGTTTGATTATTTTCAACGGTAATTGTTTCTGTTGTACAGATAAACTGTAGGTTATCATTTCTTCTCATCGCTCCTGGAAGGAGACCTGCTTCCAATAAGATCTGAAATCCGTTACATATACCAAGAATGACTTTCCCTTCATTTGCCGCCTTTTCAACCTGGGTCATGATAGGAGCAAATCTTGCAATGGCACCAGCTCGTAAATAATCCCCGTATGAAAAACCCCCTGGTATAATAATTCCATCGTAGCCTGTTAAATCTGTTTCCTTATGCCAAACATAATCAACTGGCTGCTCTAACACATCCTCAATTGCGTTATAGCAGTCGATATCACAATTTGATCCGGGTAATACAATGACAGCAAATCTCATTGTTCCACCTCTTCTATCTCAAATGTATAATCTTCAATTACAGTATTTGCTAATAGCTTCTCACACATTTCCTTTACTCTTACTTCAGCTGTTACTTTATTCACCGTTTCCAATTGAAGCTCAATAAACTTTCCGATACGAACATCTTCTGTCTCATCATAGCCTAAGGTTAATAGTGATCCTTTTATAGCTTTTCCTTGTGGATCTAATATTCCTTCCTTAAACGTAACATACACTTTAGCCTTATACATCTTGTTCTCCTCCTAGGCGTTTTAAGATTTCTTGATAGGCTTCCTCCACATTTCCTAAATCTCTACGAAAACGATCCTTGTCCAATTTTTCCTTGGTATCTGCATCCCAAAAACGACAGGTATCAGGGGAAATTTCATCCGCTAAAATCAGCTTCCCATCATCTGTGATACCAAATTCTAATTTGAAATCAACCAGAATTACTTTTCGCGCTTGAAGATATGCAATAAGAATGTCATTTACCTGTAGACTGATATTTTTCATTTGTTCTATTTGCTCTTCCGTTGCAAGCTCAAGAACAGAAATATGAGAAGAATTTATCATTGGATCGCCTAATTCATCATCCTTGTAGTAATATTCAACAACAGGATGCCGTAACGGAGTTCCCTCCTCTAGTCCAAGTCGTTTTGCTAAAGAACCTGCGGCAATATTCCGAGTAACAACTTCTATAGCTACAATATGTACTTTTTTCACTAGCTGCTCTGTATTAGAAAGTTCCTTAATATAATGGTTTTCTATTCCTTTTTCCGATAACATGGTAAAGAAAATACCACTAATCCGATTATTCAACTCCCCTTTACCAACAATGGTCCCTTTTTTTTCCCCATTAAATGCTGTTGCATCATCTTTATATTCAACCCAATATTGATCAGCTTGGTCCGTACGATAGATTTTTTTCGCTTTTCCTTCATATATCATCTCTAACTTTTCCATGTTAATTCCTCCCTACTTTTATTTATAAGCTTCACCTACAATTTGTATATTGCAGTAATCTGGCTTTCAAAATACAGGGTGTGTTAGTGCCGATATTACACCCTTCGAAAATCTCATCACTATCCCATGATGATTAATACCTTTATCAATTTTTACACTCCCTTTTGGAAATATTAAGATGTTTAATTATTAATGTATGATATAAAAATGCCCAGACGGATAGATTCCCTAAAAAAGACGAGAGAAACTACCCGCCTGGGCTTTTATCCCTTCGGTGTAGCATGTCTTAACTAGACATACCTGAACCACTCGGTCTTACTTACTGAATAAATAATTATTAAGCTTTATTATAAACACAGTTAGGAACATAATGAATTTTTTTAGATAGGTACTACCTATCATTAAGTCTTCCACAACTTACTCTATTTCATTATTTTTTCTTTTAATAGTCCTAACCTTTTACAAAAAAGCGAATCTTATTATCCCAGCAGAACCCTAGGTTCACTTTCACTCGTAGTCCAGTAATTTAAGGTTACTAGGTAGAGACTTACAGGCCATATTCCTGAGATTATACGAGTCAATATTCATTTTATATGTATTTCTAATATTGCTACCTATAGTTTAACGATTGAATAATCCTCTGTCAACAAAAAACCGAACATTTATTAAATATTGAGAATCAATAGTTCTATTTTAAAAAAAAAAAAAAACACAACACCAACCACTTAATATTTCAACTTTTAGATCATTTTCATCTAGACCGTCCGTTTCATGAAGACCAACTTCGATAATGTAGTTTTTTTTCACTTTATTATTTAAGTACTTTACTTAAAAATTCTCGGGTTCGTTCTTCCTTTGGGTTCTCAAATATCTGCTTTGGCGAGCCCTCCTCAATGATCATACCATTATCCATAACGATCACCCGATCTGCCATTTCTCTGGCAAAACCCATCTCATGGGTAACAACTGCCATTGTCATTCCTTCCTTTGCTAATTCTTTCATTACTTGAAGCACTTCTCCAACAAGTTCAGGATCTAGAGCAGATGTGGGTTCATCAAAAAGCATAGCCACCGGTTGCATAGCCAAAGCTCTGGCAATCGCTACACGCTGTTTTTGTCCTCCCGAAAGTTGAGAAGGATAGGCGTTCTCTTTGTCAGATAAACCCACCTTATTCAATAATGCTCGACCAATATCCATCGCCTCATTTTTTGATAATCCTTTTACATAAACTGGAGCTTCAATGATATTTTCAATTACATTTTTATGAGGAAACAAGTTGAAATGTTGAAAAACCATACCCACCTCTTGCCGTATTCGATTTAAATCAGTTTGAGTTGGATCAATTACCTCGTCATTGATAATAACTTCTCCCTCTTGAGAATATTCTAAAAAATTAATACAACGAAGCAGCGTACTTTTCCCGGAACCACTCGCGCCAATAATGACCACGACTTCACTTTCATCAATTTGAAGATCAATGTTACGTAAAACATGTAGTTCCCCAAAAAATTTATTAAGACGTTTTATTTTTATCACAGTCGAATCACCTCTCTTTTCCCTTCTACATCCATCTTCCGTTCAATCCGTTCTACTAGCCAGGAAAAAAAGAGAACCAGCATTAGGTAAAATAAACCTACAATCAGATAAGTTTCCAATTGCATTAGCGTTCTTGCAGCAATACTTTGCCCTGTTCCCCATAATTCATTCAGACCAATAACAAAGACCAAGGAAGAGTCTTTTAAGCCAATTATAAACTGATTGCCTAAAGGTGGTATGGCACGTTTGAACGCTTGCGGCAAAATAATTCGTCTCATGGCTAAAAAGTAAGTCATTCCCAAAGATCTTGATGCTTCCATTTGTCCTCTGTCGATGGATTGAATCGTTCCACGAAAAATTTCTCCGATATATGCTCCATTATGAAAAGCTAATGCAAATACCCCTGCCCAAAATCTAGATAAAGTTACAATATTAGTGATTCCAAAATAAAGGATCACAATGAGAACAATAAGAGGTAAGCCTCTAACAACTGTCAGATAGACATCAGCTATTCTATTTAGAATCCGAACATGAGAAATTTTCATAAAGGCGACTATGATACCAATTAAAACCCCTATTAATAACGATGTGAAAGTAAGAAAGATTGTTAATTCTAGTCCATGAATTAAGGCTGGAAGAGATTCACCTAATATAGAAAATATCTTATCTACCGTTTCGATCATTTATTTTTTCACCCCATCTAAGAAGATTAAAGAACGCGCAATAGATTGCGCGTTCTCAGCTTGTAGATAAATTCCAATTTCTTCGTTGTTCCTCCGCCTAGGACTCTTACGTATGTCTGCATACGCCACGATCCCTAGCTGTCGTCACGCCTTGATCTTGGACTTTCTTTACAAGCTGCATCCTGACGAGTTTCTCGTCAGTCTGAGAACGCGCAATAAATTGCGCGTTCTCTATTTTTAATTATTCACCTAAAATGCTTCGCCCGAACCATTTTTCACTGATTTGTTTATACGTACCGTCAGCAATCATTTCTTCAAGAGCATTATTAATCTGATCTAATAATTCTGTGTTCCCTTTTTTCACCGGAATGCCCATTTCATCCATTGAAAGAGGATCTCCTACATCTTTAATATCGATTGCTCCTTCTTTTATTACTCTAAAACCAACCATTTGATCTGTAATCACTGCATCGACTCTTCCAGTTTCTAAATCTTGAAGTGCGGTTAAATCACTATCGTATTCAAAAAGACTATCTTTATCTGTATATTCCAATGCCAGTTTTCCATATGTACTGTTTTTTACAACTCCAATTTTTTTATCCTTTATCTCATCTGTTTTTATTATTTCTTGATTATCAGCTGCTACAAAGACTTGAGCACCCGACCTATAATACGGTCTTGAAAAATCCGCATTTCCCTTACGTTCTTCCGTTATGGCCATACTTCCAATAATAGCATCAAATTTTCCGGATGTCAGCCCGACTAAAAGGGTGTCCCATGGGTTTGTTACAGGTTCTGCCCTCATCCCCATTCTCTTTGCAATTTCACTCCCGATTTCTACATCAAAACCAACTAAATTCCCGTCCCGATCTTGGAAATTAAATGGCTTATAAAGCCCGCTCATAGCAAAACTAAATATTCCATTTTCCTCCGTTTTAGCGGTATTGGATTTTTGACTACAGCCGACTATTCCAACAATCATTACAATACTTAAGAATAAAAATAATACTTTTCTCATTTTAAATTTTTCCCCCTTTAAAATAGATAAAATAAAAAACCTGAATACTCTACCCCCTTCTTTAATTAGAAGAGGTTAGAGTACCCAGGTTTCGCCTTAACGACTCACCTTAAACCACAACAATTGTAGCCTACTATTGACCCGTTTGAACCAATAGGAGTCCCAGTCTCTATTATGGCATTTTTCAGGTTGGATTTCAGCTTGCCATTAAATTACAGTGTTGGTTACTAATCAAAATCTACAATTGTAGAAAAAGAATACAATTACATACTTTAGCTCGTAACCATCGCTTACCGACTAACCTTACTTCATGTTTTGTTGACTAACATATTTTATATGATTTCCCCAAATATAGCGAATCCAGTATATTTGGATATTATATGATATACCGCTATATTTTCTATATATAAGATATATATAATCGTATTCAGCCAAATATTCCTGTTAGCTTTCATATCCTCAAAATTTCTAAAAAACCCTGCGGTCCAAAACTAACTACACTTTTAATCCTATCCGTTCAAAAATTGCTTCCACATGCTTTAAATGAAAATTATAGTTAAAGCATTCATTAATCTCTTCTGGATTTAATATAGACGTGATAGCATCCTCCTGAGATATAATATCCTTAAATGACCTTTGTTCCTCCCAAGCCTGCATCGCTCTTTTTTGCACTAAATCATAGGCTTGCTCTCTTGTCATTCCTTTATCAATTAGTGTCAATAATACTCGTTGTGAATAGATTAAACCAAAGGTTCTTTCCATATTCCTCTTCATGTTTTCTGGGAATACGGTTAAGTTCTTTACAATAGCCTCAAAACGCTTCAGCATATAGTTAAGAAGTATCGTAGCATCTGGTAAAATAATTCGTTCTACTGATGAGTGAGAAATATCTCTCTCATGCCATAATGAAACATCCTCATAGGAGGAAACCATATAACCACGAAGAACTCGAGCTAAGCCAGTAATATTTTCCGACCCAATTGGATTCCTTTTATGTGGCATTGCAGAAGAACCTTTCTGCCCTTTGCTAAAAAATTCTTCCACTTCTCTTGTTTCGGATTTTTGAAGTCCTCTAATCTCTGTAGCAAATTTTTCTAGAGAAGTTCCAATTAAAGCTACTGTAGCCATATATTCTGCATGACGGTCCCTTTGTAAAGTTTGCGTTGAGATTGGTGCAGGTTGTAGTCCTAGCTTTTCACAAACATATTTTTCAACAAAAGGCGGTGTATTTGCATACGTTCCTACAGCACCTGAAATTTTTCCAACGGATACTTCTTCTATTGCTCTTTTAAAGCGTTCAAGATTTCGATTCATTTCTGTATACCATAATCCCATTTTCAATCCAAAGGTAGTGGGTTCAGCATGAACCCCATGAGTTCTTCCCATCATAACTGTATTTTTATGTTCAATCGCTTTTTCTTTTACTGTTTGGATAAAGTCTTCGATATTTTTCAAAAGTATTTCATTTGCATGTTTTAGTCGATAGGATAATGCCGTATCTACAACGTCAGTAGATGTTAGTCCATAATGAACCCATTTTGATTCATCACCTAATGTTTCTGATACGGATCTTGTAAAGGCAACCACATCATGCTTGGTGTCCTGCTCAATTTCTAAAATTCGGTTTATGTTTATTTTTGCTTTTTCTTTAATTTTCTTTACATCTTCTTTTGGGATTTCTCCTAACTCAGCCCATGCTTCTGCTGCAAGGATTTCTACCTCTAACCATGATTGATATTTGTTTTCCTCTGTCCAAATTGCTACCATTTCTGGTCTTGAATAACGTTCTATCATTGTGTCCCTCCACCTGTTTTTTAACGGTTTTCTATGTATTTTTCTACGCCAATTTGTTGTAGCTTTTTATCTTTTCCTTCCACTTCTTCTGCCATCGATGCTCTCATTTTTTTCACTTCTTTTGCCACATTTTTATCCATTAATCCAATCATTTGCCCAGCTAAAACCCCCGCATTATAAGCACCGTTTATGGCAACAGTTGCTACTGGTATTCCTTTTGGCATTTGCACGATTGCATATAAAGCATCGACTCCATTTAATGCTCCCCCTTTAATGGGGACACCAATCACGGGAAGGGTAGTGTAGGCCGCAAGTACACCTGGTAAATGAGCAGCCATTCCTGCACCAGCAATAATAACAGAAAAATCTTTTTCTTCTGCTTCTTTTGCTAATTTGGCAGTTTTTTCAGGAACGCGATGTGCTGACGAAATATTTACCTCATACGCAATCCCTAGCTTGTCTAACGCGCTAATTGCTCCCTGCATGATAGGAAGATCAGAATCACTTCCCATGATGATTAATACCTTTATCAATTTTTACACTCCCTTTTGGAAATATTAAGATGTTTAATTATTAATGTATGATATAAAAATGCCCAGACGGATAGATTCCCTAAAAAAGACGAGAGAAACTACCCGCCTGGGCTTTTATCCCTTCGGTGTAGCATGTCTTAACTAGACATACCTGAACCACTCGGTCTTACTTACTGAATAAATAATTATTAAGCTTTATTATAAACACAGTTAGGAACATAATGAATTTTTTTAGATAGGTACTACCTATCATTAAGTCTTCCACAACTTACTCTATTTCATTATTTTTTCTTTTAATAGTCCTAACCTTTTACAAAAAAGCGAATCTTATTATCCCAGCAGAACCCTAGGTTCACTTTCACTCGTAGTCCAGTAATTTAAGGTTACTAGGTAGAGACTTACAGGCCATATTCCTGAGATTATACGAGTCAATATTCATTTTATATGTATTTCTAATATTGCTACCTATAGTTTAACGATTGAATAATCCTCTGTCAACAAAAAACCGAACATTTATTAAAATTTATATATAATCGTTCGATTTTTTAAGAATTTCATTTTATTATAGAAAGCTCCCTTTTTTATAAGGAGAGTTTAAAAATTTTTAGAGCAAATTTTTAGTATTTAATTTTTAATCACGTTGATAAACGATATTTCCATCAATAATTGTCATTTCAACCTTTGAGCGATAATCAAATGGATTCCCAGACCATAGTACAACATCTGCATCTTTCCCACTTTCTAAGGAACCTACCCTATCATCTACTCCCATATGTTTAGCAGGATTTATCGTTAAAGCCCTCCACGCGGTATCTTCATCTAACCCTTCACGGACAGCAAGTGCTGCTGTAACAATAATATATTCAATTGGGATAATTGGATGGTCGGTAATAATAGATACAGGAACTCCTGCTTTATCTAGTTCAACTAATGTATGCCATCCTTTATCTCCTAATTCAATTTTTGAACGACTCGTAAATGTAGGTCCAACTGCAGCATTGTATCCCTTTTCTGCAATAATATCCGCAATTTTATGTCCTTCTGTACAATGCTCTAATGTAAGATCCAAATCAAATTCTTGGGCAATTCGCATCGCTGTCATAATATCATCTGCTCGATGTGCGTGAGCTCTTATTGGTATCTCTTTTTTTAATACCTTGATTAAGGTTTCCATTTTTAAATCTATATCTGGTAGCTTACTTACGTCCTTCATTCCCTGTTCTTTTTTATTTAAATAATTTTTTGCATTGATTAAATTCTCCCTTAGTAGTGCTGCTGTACCCATACGAGTAGAAGGCATTTGCTTCTTATCACCATATACCCTTTTAGGATTTTCTCCAAAGGCTACCTTTAAACCTGATAAGCTTTTAACTAACATTTCCTCAACAATTCGACCATATGTTTTTACAATGGACATTTCTCCGCCAATTACATTTCCACTTCCTGGCATAATTTGAACGGTAGTGACTCCGCCCTGATATGCATCGATAAACCCTTGATCCGCTGGATTAATTCCATCTAATGCGCGAACATGAGGTGTTGACGGGTTTGTCATCTCATTCACATCAGAACCAGCCCATCCAATGGTTTCCTCCATAATCCCAACGTGCGTATGTGCATCGATTAAACCAGGTGTTAACCATTTATCAGTAGCATCAATTATTAATGCATCCTCTGGTATTTCAAGATCATGACCTATTGCCTTAATTTTTCCTCCTTCTATTATTAATGTTCCCTCATCGATGAACCCATTTGTAATTGTATTTATTTTGGCATTTTTAATTGCTATCATATTTAACCCTCCTTCAATCTATTTCGCTTACCTAAATATATTCTTTGAAAAACATATAAATCCCTTTAAAAACAAATATTTTCTCTCTATTACAAACTCTACAGCCCTTCATTTATGATTGACGAATCCATCTTTAAGGCTTACGATTGAAATTATCGTGTAATATAAAGGGGTTAATGAAGTGGGAAGTATTTTAGTAGAAGTTATTTTACCAGTATTTATGGTTTTTACCATAGGATTTATAGGACAGAAAAAATTAAAACTAGATATTAAATCCGTATCGTCAGTAGTTATTTATTTTATGATGCCAGTACTCGTTTTTCGTACCTTTTATCAAATTGACTTAGATGCAACGTATCTTTATTTGGTATTATTTAATTTCATTCTCTTTTATACTATTGTTTTTGTTGTAAAGATAATTAGTAGGATAAGACGTTTTCCATCCTCTATAGAAAACGGTCTTGTTCTTGCAAGTGGATTTATGAATTCAGGAAATTATGGTGCACCTGTAATCTTATTTGCTTTTGGAGAATTAGGATTCATGTATTCGATCTCCTTTGTGGTATTGCAAACGATTTTTATGAACTCCTTCGGTGTTTATTATGCAGCTAAGGGAAATGCAGGTTTTCGAACAGCACTATCAACAGTATTTAGAATCCCATCGATATATGCCTTTGTTCTAGCAATCATTTGGAAGAACCTTGAACTACCTATAATTGATAGCTTCTATCAAGTCATAGATTTAGTTGCTAATGCATCAATTCCGACAGTAATGCTAGTTCTTGGCATGCAGCTTTCACAAATACGTATCGGGAAAGTAGAATGGGAAAAGGTATCTATCGGAATCATATTAAGATTATTTGTATCACCACTTATCGCTTGGCTAATTACTCTATGGATACCTTTAGACCCTTTAATGGAAAAAGTGCTCATTGTTTCTGCAGCAATGCCTTCAGCTGCAACAATGACCATGCTATCACTTCAATTTGATACTGAACCTCAGCTTGTATCAAGTATAACATTACTAACAACGGTGTTAAGTGCTGGAACACTTTCTGTACTGTTATCATTTTATTGATTTAACATTGAAGTAGTCGAGTAGGATGTATAATATACAAAAACACATCCATGTTTGGCTGTGTTTTTGTATTCGCCTGGCAACGTAACAGAACCAAATTGTCACGTCAATATCCCCACAAAAGCGAACCATATGCTTCGCGGCTCATACCAATTACTTTTGCGTGGCCTTTTTAGCATGATGTCAATTCTGACGTTCCTTCATGATGTTAGAGTAGACCATTTTATCCTAAGATGCAAAAAAGCAACTCAATTATGAGTTGCTTTTTACGGTTGCCTGGCAACGTCCTACTCTCCCAGGACCCTGCGGTCCAAGTACCATCGGC
>JAENYW010000077.1 GCA_016841555.1 Tepidibacillus decaturensis | reverse complement strand
GAGACCAAATGGAGGGGTATGTTTTATCCCATCAGCACATACTGAAAATCTTATGAAGCTAGAGAGATACTGAAACTCATTAAAAAAGGGAGATAGTTTCAAAGTACCGTTAATAAACACCGCAGATAAACGAGAAATAGACAGCAAGAAATTAACAGAACACTTAGAATCTACTTTAAATGAGTGTAAAACAGGGCTGAATGGAGGCTGAAAAAAGGGTCAAGTCAAGATGATTATTGACGATGCAAAACGTGTGATTAAAGACTATGGTCAGTATCAAGAACTGATTCAAGGAGATATTAGTAAGATGGACAGTTACGTTGAACTGATTCGCCAGCACGTGGAGCAGATTGTCGAAAATATGTAGATAGTTACTTAAAAAGCCGAGAGTTTTGTTATAAATTCTCGGCTTTTTTTTATTTCCCGAAAAATGAAAGATATTTTAAAAGGCGAAAGGGTGAAAGAGATGCGAAGAAAAATCATTTTTGTTGATATCGACAATACGCTTGCTAATACGAATGCTCAGTTAGAACGATTAGGTATTGATATAAGCGCATATCCTGCAAACGTTCCTAGTGAGCTATGGAGTAAAGATATTTTCAAAAGTGCTGAGCCAATTGAACCAGTAATTAATTTCGTGAACGCTATACATCCGCATTATAAAATTGTCTATTTAACTGCTAGAGAAGGAATATATCACGAATTGACGTTGCATTGGTTAGAAAAAAACAATCTACCAATAGCGCCAATAGTACACACCAATGGTAGAGATAAGGGGCAATTTATTCAAATATTTAGTTCTACAGAGAAAGTTGTTGGAGCAATTGAAGATAGTCCTCATGAAATTAATTCAATGATTGATGCTAAAGAGGATCTACTCCTATTTGTTCCAGACTGGGAATATAACAGACATCTCGAAAAAGGAATCAGGATTTTATTAAATAATCGAAAGGGGATATAAAAATGGGGAAAAAGTTAGGAGATTATATTCGTACCGTTAGAAAAGAAAAAGGAATATCTTTAGAAAAACTAGCTGATCTATCAAATCTTCCAGTCTTCTACTTGCATTGTTTGGAGGAAGGGGAGGAACAACTACGAATATTTGTAGCACCTAAACTTGCAGTTGCCTTGGATGTTCCAATGGAAATTATAAAGGAGATAGAAAAGGAAGAAGAATTATTAGAAGCAATGGACAAAATTCGGAATGCAACAAGGAAAACTGCTACCAACAAAAAAGCATTAGCACGGATTGAAAAAGAACTACTTACTGTGAATAACGCTACATCAGTCGCAAACTATATTGTTAATGCAGACCTTAGAGCAATAGTAAGAGCAACTTCTTATATATCTGATGCTGATTTAAAAAAGTTAAGAAGATTAGTAGAAGTGTTTTTAACGGATACAAAAGTAAGCTAAAAAGGGCAGGAAGGCAGAGATAACATCAATGCCTTCTTTTTAATAATAATCGAAAGGATGAAGGACATGTTTTCAAAACTAGTGGAGATAAAAAATTATTTGAATCAAAAGTTTTATGAGCGAGAAAAAGTGGTAGAAGGAATATTAATTGCTCTTTTAGCTAGGCAGCATATGTTATTAATTGGACCTGCGGGTACAGCTAAGAGTGCAATATCTTCCGAACTAGCAAAAATAACACAAGGGGCAAGTTACTTTCAATGGCTATTGACTAGATTTAGTACACCTGAGGAACTATTTGGTCCCGTTTCATTGAAAGAGTTAGAGAATGGCGTATACAAGCGCAATACGCATAGTAAGCTTCCAGAAGCTCATTTGAGTTTTGTTGATGAAATATTTAAGGCTAACAGTGCCATATTAAATTCATTGCTGACACTTATCAATGAACGATTATTTTACAATAATGGTACACCTATTCAAACGCCATTGATGACCATCATTGGAGCTAGTAATGAATATCCCGAGGACGATGAAGGTTTAGAAGCATTGTTTGACCGTTTTTTGCTCCGTTTTGAGCTAGACTACATCGGTGATGAGAATAATTTCATGGATATGATGAAGGGACAAGGGCAGACGAACAAAGTACCTTCTATCACTTTAGATGAATTGAAGCAGTTTCAATTCTACAGTGATATGGTGACGATTCCAGATGATGTGTATAGTACATTATCGTCTATCCGCACCAAATTAAAGGATGAAGGAATAAGACCTTCTGATCGTAGATTTAAGCAATCTTTGACGTTGCTTCAAGCCAAATCCTTAATCGAGCAACGTCAAGAAACAAAGGTAGAAGATATTCTCATCCTCTCTAATGTTCTTTGGGAAACCATAGAGCAAAAACACGTTGTTGAACAAATAGTCAAAGAAAATGCCCAGGATAAAATAACAGCAAAAATTGAAGAAGCAGAGAAAGAGAGAAAAGAAATTCTTAAAAATCTAAAAGAAAATGGCTCTACAGATGCTGGATTAGAAGCAACTGAAAAGTTAAAGTCCATCGAAAGAGAACTAGTTCAAATGATACAGAATAATCCATCACGAGCTGAAGATATAAAGGTTATATTGAACAAAGTTCAGCAGGGAAAAAAGAAAGTTGCTTCTAGTATCTTAGGAGTTTGATAGGGGGCTGAAAAGAATGTTTGATTCTGTTTTAAATACGGATTCATTCGATAAAAGACGTTTTAAAGAAATCTATCAAATGTCAGAGAAAATGAGAGAATTAAAAGAAACAGGGAGCGAAAAACTCCCTTCTTTTTACTCTCTTATGGGAGATATATGGGCTTCCTTATATAAAATGAAGCCTGAAATGAAAGAAGAAATAAGTAAAGGGCTAGAGATGAATAGAAGTTTTATGGAGCAAATAATGAGTGATCAATCCTTCCAAAGTTTTAGAGACTTCACAAGATTAGATGATTTGTCTTCAGCCCTAGGAACAGTTAAATTTAGTGAAAAGACGTTTGAGTGGTTAGAACAACAGGAGCTAAACAATCAAGAATTTAAAAATGTAATGAAAAAGATGCAAAAACAACATCGTCAATTGCAGCAGATACAGGAACAGCTTCAAGATTCTGAACAGAACGACTTATCTAAAAAGAATCAGAGTCAACAACAAAAAGCAGAGCAGGAGCAAATAGAGAAGCAATTAAATAGGAAGAAGAAGAGACTTGAAAAGTCCATAGAAAAATCAATGTCTGAATTTTCTCAAAGTCTTCAACAGCAGATAAGCAATAACAGTTCTAGCTTCAGTCACCTTATGAAAGAAGCTGCTAATGAAACAAAAGAAGCAAAGAATGATTTAAAGTCTTTAGTTGGAGGTATCAAACAAGGTAGTGGTGACGCTGAACTTAAGAAAGTTCCTTTACGTGATCAAATCACATTAGCCGAAAAAATGAGCTCCAATAAAAAAATTAAAGAAATTGCAGAGTGGGCAGGTCGATTTAAGCAGATTGCACGTAAAAAGCAGAAGAGCAAGCATAACGAATCTGTTGAACGTAGTGGAGTATTCTTAGGAAATAAAGTGGATCGATTGGTACCAATGGAACTCGGTTTTTATATGAACCCTGCTACTAAACAAGATTTTCTTAGGAGATTTTCCGAAGGTCAGACATTTATTTATGACCAAAAGGGAAAAGAGCAACTAGGGAAAGGTCCTATTGTACTTTGTTTAGACCAATCTGGAAGCATGAATAAACTAGATACTCAATCCAAAGGTTTCGCTTTAGCTCTAATGTCCATAGCAAGAAAGCAAAAGAGAGACTTTGCCCTAATCCCTTTTAGTACAATTACCGAGACATTCAAATATAAGAAGGGCAAAATAACTCCACATGATATGGTGGAAATGGCGTCTAAATTCTTAGGTGGAGGAACATACTTTGATAAACCACTTCTTTCAGCCCTAGAAGTAATAGAGGAAAGTCGCTTTAAGAAGGCAGATATTATCTTTGTTACGGACGGAGAAGCTTATTTATCTGAAAAATTCATAAATGACTTCAATCAAAAGAAAAAAGAAAAAGAGATTTCAGTATTAAGTATTTTGTTAGGAAATAACGGAGTGGGAACCGTTAAACAATTTTCAGATAAAGTAGTTAAAGCATCTAGTTTGAAGGACGAGAAAAGCTTACAAGCATTCGAGATTTAAGACCATCAGTATGATGGTCTTATTTTTTTAATTGTAAAAAATATTTTTTATTATAAATGATGAAGGAAATGGTAAAAAAATGTAGAAATATATCATAATTAATGGAAAAATAATGTCAAATAAAAATTTTAAGGTCTATTTAATTTCCAATATTCTAAACTAATTTTGATGGAGGAAAATATGTTGCTAAAAGAAACAAAAATTCTAAAAAGAATAAATAATGCAGGTGGTTTTGTTTTTCCAAGAGAATTGTTGATTTTTCTTGGGTTTAAACTTGGTGATGACATTGAATTAGAATTTTATATGGTTGGTGAATATGCTGCTTTTAAAAAGAAAACAGAAAAGGCGATTTTTGCAAAAAAAGCAAGTAAAGTAGGTAGAGTTATTATTCCAAAATTCATTAGACAGATGAATGGGCTAAAACCTAATGATGAAATAGAGTTTTTTATAAATGAGGATGAAAAAAGCGTTATAATTATAGGTTACAAAAAGAAAGAAGCTATTAAACATTTTTTAGAGGAAAAATCAGATCTTTCAAAAAAAGAAAATGACCTAATCGAATCTACTAATTTAAAAGAATTGATAAATCAAAAATTGATAACAAAGAATAAGAAAATCATTAAAGTAAAACATAAAAGGTCAACAAAATTAAATCCACAGCCAGTAATATTTGATAATAGGTGTTCAAGTAGTATTAATTTTAGTCGCATAATTGAGTGCTTCAAGCCAATGTAGGGATGAGGTAGATGGTTAAATTTAAATTATATAGTATCTTCTAAAGGGGATAAAATGGAAACTATTCAAATAAAGAACCAAACTATAAAACTTGATAACGAGGATTATTTGAAAGCGATACAGTATAAATGGTACATCAGTAAAAATATAGTGTATGCCAAAGTGGAGGGTAAAAATATTACCTTCTCAAAGCTCGTTTTTAATATTGAACCAGGGTATTTGATATGGCATAAGAATAATGATCCTTTTGATTTTACCAGAGACAACATACTATTTATTTCAAGATCGGAGTTTGGTAGGTATATTAATAAAGAGAAAAAATCTAGATACCATAATGTTCATTGGGATGCACATAAAAAAAGTTGGATTGTTAATATCGATAAAGAAAATAAAAGGTATTTTGGTGGAAGATATCCTGTTGAAAAAGATGCTGCTATTGTAGCTGATTATTTTAATACTAAAATATATCGAACAAAAGCCAAACATAATTTCAAATGGAAGTATGAGGATTTATTAATTGAAGCATATAACAAAATTTTAGATAAGTATGGTGACTCCACTTCAGAAAGAATATCAATAGTTCATCAAGGAAAAATTATAAATAAAGAAAATGGAAAGACAAGTCAATATGTAGGTGTGTATCGAAATAAACGTAAACAGAAGTGGGTAGCTGAAATTCGGAAAGATAGAAAAAGATACTTTTTAGGCTATTATGATTCTGAAAAAGACGCTGCCAAAGCATACGATAAGAAGGCAATAGAGTTATATGGAGATAAAGCAAGTACTAATTTTTAGAAAAAAAAAATAAAAGTAGTAATTATCCGAAAAAATAATTCTAGAATGAAGTCAAATTAGCCGCATTCCCTATTTTCATAAAATTTCTTGAGGGGTGAAAAAGAAATGAAACGTATTTTTCTATTATTAATTGTATTAATGTTATTAATCCCTAGCCTAAATATACATGCAAATAATGATGTTAGAATATTTATTGATGGTGAGTTATTAGATGCTAATGGAACATTGATTAATAACACAACGTTGGTACCTTTAAGGTCAATATTTGAAGCATTAAAAGCTGAAGTCAAATGGGAAAGTGAAACTATGAAGGTAATTTCAACTAAGGGTAATACTACAATAGAATTAACCATTGGTAATAATAAAGCGATAAAGAATGGACAATATGTTACTTTATCAGAACCTCCACGATTAATTAATAATTCTACATATGTTCCATTACGTTTTATAGGAGAAGCATTTGACTGTAAAGTAGAATGGATTGGTTCGACAAGAACTGTAAATATTACAACAAAACCTAGAGCGAATACCGCTGGAACAGATATAAAAGATGATGTAGTAGTATTTGATAAATTAGCGTCTAAAGAAGTCGAGGATAGAGTAATAGATATATCAAAAAATGAAAAGAACCAAACAATATTGAATTTTGAGGAATTACCAAAAGAATTCGAAAATCTAAAAGTTGGAGATAAGTTTATTTTATCACAAACCGAATCTAATCCTTTAGGTTTTATAGGTAAACTTGGAGGAAAGGAAGAAACTGAGCTAGGTTATAGGATTATAGTTGATGAAGTCTATTTTGAAGAAATATTTAAAAAAATAGATATTGATATACAAAGTAAATTAACTATGGATAATTTAATAGAAGTCCAAATTTCTGATTATGCTTATTTTGAAAAAAAGGATTATATATATAACCAGAACTATATGATAGCAGCAGTTCCAGGATTTGATTTAAGCGAGCTTTTCGATAATATTGATAAAGAATATTCAACAGGAGATTTTAAAATAGGTTTAAAAAATGATGTTGTAATATATGACAAAGACGGTAAAAGTGAAACAAAAAATGACCAATTAAGAGTAAAAGGATCGGTAGCTTTAAATAATATGCTTCTAAAAGCTACTTTTAAATATGATGAAATATATGATTGGGATAAATTCTACGTAGATTTTGAATGTGATGAAATGTCTGAAATTTCATTAATAGGAGAATTAGAAGAAGGAATAGATTTAAAAGATTTGATAGATTCAAAAGGAAATGACAATAAAATTGATTTAGGTTATATAAAAATAGAAGGTATTGATCAATCAGGTACTCTCACACTAGCATCTATTGTTTTTGATGCTGCTACACTGACTATAAGACCTGATGGTGGTGATCCGACTAAATTACCATTAGCAATCATAGTTTCATTAACGATGGATTTAGAGGGTAAAATCAATACGAGCTTTACTTTAGGATACAATTATGCTGAATATCTGAATAAAGGAATCAACATACAGAAAAAAAGCTTAGGAAAGATATCAGAATATGATTATGAAACAGATAACTATTATATTGACGTAATTGATGAATATATTGAGAAAAAAAATGAAGTATTCTTTGATGTATCTGGTGGAGCAGAAGTTTCATTAACAGCAGGTCCTGAGACGATGATAATGATAGGTGGAATTGTGCCTATAGACGCAAAAGCGCATGGTGGTGGTAAGATAGATGCAACAACATTTGATGGTAATGTGAAATATGACTTAACTAAGCCTAAAGGAGAGAGACTAGATTACTCAATAGAGTTTGGAGATATATATGCAAAAACAGGGATATTTACAAGTTTAGAGGTAAAATTACAATATGACATTTGGAAATTAAGTGGAGGATTTCAAGCAAACGCAGATAAAGAATTTATCTTTTGGGAATATGATAGTAGTAAAATAGATATAATAGTATCAGATTTAGTTACATTTTTATTTGAAGATGAAGACCCAGAACTCGTGTGTTACTATACAGGTGGTACAATAAAAAACGTTTCAAATAAAACTATTAGATTAAATACAGTTTTAATGTATTTAGATGAAGACGAAGATGGTCACATTACTGAAATAAGAACTCCTTATATTATACCGAAGATTATAAAACCTGGTGAATCAGCTTCTTATGCAGAACCTGGGATACAAGGAAATCTTACTAAGAAACCGATTGTTGATTATGAATATGTAAATGATGATTGGGGAGGAGAAGTAAAAATTGATAATATTAGATATGAAGTTATAAAAGATGATTTAATTATCTACTCAAATATAACAACAAAAGAAGACTTGACTGCTGATCTATTTACCCTAGTTTTTTATAACAAGAAAGGAGAAATAATTGCTTTACCGTTTGTAGACAAACAAATAAAATTTAAAGCAAATGTACCGCAAGAAGTCATCTTAATTTATAAAGGTAAGAAATATATAAATGAAATTGATAAGATTGAAATTAATACTATTTTTAGAGAAAACTTCGATATGAATTATGGTACGAGTTCTGATTAGTAATAGATATATCCCCTATTTGGGGATTTATTTGTTCTTCAATATTATTGGGAATCTTATAAAGGATTATATCATTTATATGCTATATCTTAGTTTCAAAAGAGGATAACGAACCTAAAGCCTTACTTCTTTCCTCTTCCGATGACTTGGTATATAGGTATGTGGTTTGAATATTTTCATGTTCTGCTATATCCTTAACAACTGGCAATGAATATCCTTTTTCCAATAAGTCATGGAAACAAGTATGCCTTAATGTATGTGGTGTTATATCTTCGATACCTGTTTCTTTTCGTATATTTCTAAAAAGATGTTCTATCCCTTGTACAGTTAAAGGAACTTTTCGCTCAGAGATAAACAGTCTATTATTTTCTTGCGATTCACGATGTTCTAACCATTCTTTTAGTGCAATATTTAGTTCCTTGATCTGGCTGATAGGCAATCTACGCCATTTACCACCTTTACCTTCTCTGATTTCAAGAATTCCCCTCTCCAAGTCAATATCGTTTAATTCCAGCCCGACAACTTCACTCACCCTTAATCCAGTGTATAGCATTAGATAAACAATAGCTCGGTTTCTAGTAAACTTCCAATGATTCTTAATATTTCTCCATTCATAATTCTTAATAATTGGGTACATTCTTAATAATCGATTTTTCTCATTACGGTCTAACCATCTAGGTGGATCATCTTGACCTTGAATTTTATGCTGTTTCAACTTGTTTGAGGGATTGAAAGAAATAAGGTTTGTTTCATCAAGATATCGAAAATAAGTTTTAATTGCTTCTAATTTTTTATTGATAGTTCTAGGGGATAGTCGATTTCCATTTAGATTTTTAGCAATTCTCGTAAGATATTGTTTATAATCTTGTAGATCAACGCCAGTTACACTAGATGGATCAAATTCTTTACCTACAGTATTTGACCACCATGTTTGAAAAGCTGTGATAATAGAAAGATAACTTTTAATTGTTGATGTAGCTTTTCCTTCCTCTATCAAAAATGATCTAAAACCTTCCATTCTAAGTCCTCCCCAAAAATTACGTTCTTTATCGAATTTGTTATAAAAATTATATAACATTATTTATCGAATTTGGGGCAAACACAAGTAAAATACGATAAGTAACGTATGTTCTTTATCGTATTTATAAGAACGTATAGAATGAAATACTTATAAAATAATTTAGGAAATTACTATAAAATGGTTAACTTATTCCTTGAAATCATTTAAAATAGATTTTGAATATTATTTAGAAAATTTTTATAATATTAAAATTCATGTATCGATTCAAATTGAAAGAAGGGAAATAAATGAAGCTGGTGAATTATTACTCCCACCATTACGGGAAAGAAGAGTGGGAGAAACGTGATATGTTCTCTTGGGTAATATCAATATTTGATGAGCCTAATTTAAATATAAGACTTTCAAATACTAGAGATATTCATCAACATTTTCGAGAACATTTAACTAAAAGGGGGTGGTCTAATGCTGCAAAAATTTCAGTTGATAGTAATTTAACAGTTTATTCATTGTACACCGATTTGGCCCTTCAAGTACAAACAGGGAATATATGTAGATATTCTTATGATTTGTTGAAGATACAATATTTATATCAATCAGAAAAAATTAATGCTGCAGCCTTAGTGCTACCAACAAAAGAAGCAGCTAAAAACATGGGTGATAATAATTTAGCTACTTCTGAAAGGGTATGGAATGAACTCCGTATTTTTTCAAGAGTAATAACGGTACCCATATTGATACTAGCTTTTGAATAGGGAGATGAATTACATGGAAACATTTTATTCAGTCAATGTTTTACCACCTGAAGTTAGAATAGAGCAAATTACTAATCAAAAAAAAGATTCAAAAGAAACTTTCCCATTTCCACACTTTAAGAATAAAACACACTATTTACCTGTTGTAAGATTGCCTATTGGACTCCCAATTTATAGAATGGCAAATTATAGAACAAGAGTGGCGCAATTAGCTTATATTCATAAAAACAATAAACCTATTGACTTTTTTTCAATGGGACAGGAAAATGTTGCGTCTCAGAGAGTACAACATAAAATATTATTTAGTTTCGCCCAAAAAGGAATAGGCGATAGTATAATTCCAATAAAAGATGTTTTAAAGGACGAAAAACAACATGAACCGATATTAATAACTGCTGATGGTGTTGTGGTAAATGGAAATAGACGCTTATCAGCAATGAGAGAACTATATCAAACTGATGGGAAGAATCACTTCAGTCATGTTGATTGTATGGTACTTCCTGAATATGCGACTGTAGATGAAATAAAAGAAATAGAAATTAGACTACAAATGACTCCACATACGTTATTACCGTATGACTGGGTTTGTGAAGGTATTGCAATTAAGGAATTATTAAGTGGAGGTAAAAGTAAAGATAAGGTTTCACAATTAATGAGGAAGAAATCATCTGAAATTGATAATCATATTATGGCTCTTGAACAAGCGGAATTGTTTCTTTCAGAAAGGTTAGAAATACCTGGAGATTACTCAGAGGTAGATGACAAAGAACAAATGTTTATGGACATTGCAAGGAATTTAAAAAATAAATCTGGTGAAGATTTTGAGGCATCACGAAACATAGCTTTCATTCTTACTGAACATTCAGGCAACCTTGGAACTAGGGTTTACGATTATAAGAATTCTTTTGGGACTAAGTCAAAAGAAGTGGTAGAGCGACTTGCTAGACGTTATAATTTAGATTTAAGTCAGGAGCCTGATGACGAACCAAGTAATTTAGAATTTGAATTTGATTTGGATGATGAAGGCGACCAAGGTCCTATTAGATCATATAGGCCTGTCATTGAACTCTTAAAAGATAAGTCGAAATCGGAACAATTAGTGGAAGATATTACTGATATCTTTAATACCATCAAGAACGAAGATGATGATCAAGCAGCAGGTCAAAGTGCATTAAAAAAAATTAGAGAAGCAAATACACGATTAATGGAGGCAGATATAAGTAGAGCGGATTCTTCAACATATGAAGGTATAGCTCAGCAAATCGTCTCTGCAAAGCAGCGTTTGGAACAGTTAGAACATGAATTAGAACTAATAA
>JAENYW010000076.1 GCA_016841555.1 Tepidibacillus decaturensis | reverse complement strand
AGAACAATATCCACAGGACGCCCTACCAGAATTTGCGCTGGCTGGGCGATCCAATGTTGGTAAATCGTCATTAATTAATAAAATGATTCAAAGAAAAAGCTTAGCTAGGACAAGCTCAAAACCAGGAAAAACACAGACATTAAACTTTTATCTGATTAATCAATCCTTTTATTTTGTTGATTTACCAGGCTATGGCTATGCAAAGGTCTCCAAAGTACAAAGGGAACAATGGGGTAAAATGATTGAGGAATATCTTTTGAATAGAAAGGAATTAAAAACACTCCTTTTAATTACAGACCTTCGTCATCCGCCGACAAAGAATGACCAAATGATGTATGAATGGTTAAGTCATTATAACATTCCTGTTATTATTATTGGAACAAAAGCAGATAAGCTATCAAAAGGAAAACTAGATAAACATAGAAAAGTACTAAAGGAGACTTTGCAGGTTAGACCGACTGATAAGATTATTTTATTTTCAGCAGAAACAGGCTACGGGAAAGACCAACTGTGGGAAGAACTACTACAGTATATGGAACCGATGAATGGTGAATAGACCGTTCATCGTTTTTTTTTAGGAAGCTCTGCTAATATCATGCCAACAAAAATAAAAATTCCTCCTAACATTGCAGTGATACTTAATCGTTCCCCTTGTACGACAAAGGAAGTAAGTGCAGCAAAAACAGGCTCCATCGCAAAGATAATCGCGACTCTAGTGGGAGTGGTATATTTTTGAAAGGCTGTTTGGGCGAAAAAGGCAAATGCTGTTCCTAGAATGGCAGTAAGCAGAAAAGCAAACACTATATTTGGTAGAAATAAGAGATCTGTTCGTAAAAATTCTGTTGGACTCTCAAAAGATATGGAGAAAAGAAAGCTTAATAGGGCAACAACAGTAATTTCAATCCATGCTAAGGATAGGGCAGAATAATGAGGTGCATATTTACCGGTAGTAATAATCTGTAGTGCAAAGAAGATTGCACAAAAGAATGTGAGCATGTCCCCAATTTGTAAACTGGTAACGTCGATCATTGTTAATAGGTATAAGCCGATAGCAGATAAGATGACACCTAATACAGCAGACCATTTTGGGATAAGCTTAAGGATAAAAATAGAGAATAAGGGAACCATGATAACGGATAAGCCTGTAATAAAAGCTGATTTTGAAGCAGTTGTATATAATAAGCCTACGGTTTGAAAAGCATAGCCTCCAAACAAAAAAATCCCAATACTAATACCAGCTAACCAAATTTTTTTATCTAATGACTTTAAGCTATTTTTCTCTTTTATTAGAAGAAGAAGCAATAATGCAAATGAGGCTATACCAAAGCGAATGCCATTAAATAAATGTGGAGGAAGAATGTCTATTACATTTTGGACAATAACAAAGGTCGTACCCCAAATAAACACTACGAATAAAAGAATAACATCTGCTAAATAACCTTTTTTCATGCTGCCACCGCTTTCTGAATGAATTTATGCTAATACCTATCTTATCTATTTCATGTAAAAACATCAATGCTAGAGGTATGGAGAAAAAGTATATAAAACAAGATAAAGAATTAATCAAATATTTAGAATATAAGGACCGATATTGTATTTGATTTATCATTAGGTATAAAATGGTTTGGGGATATGATACATTTGGGAGGATGAAAAAGATGAGTGATTTATTTAAAGATTTAAAAGAGAGAGTGCAACAAGCCTATCCTTCGATTGTTTTTCCAGAAGGATTAGATGAAAGAATTTTGGAAGCTGCAGGTCGTTTATCGGAGGGGAAAATTGTAAAGCCTTTACTAATTGGTAAGAAGGAAGAGATAGAGAAAAAGATAAAAGCGTTAGGCTTATCCTTTGGAGAATTTACGATTTATGACCCTAATCAGTATGAAGCATTTGATGAAATGGTTACCATCTTTGTAGAATTGCGTAAGGGAAAGGCGACAGAAGAACAGGCACGAACTATCTTACTTGATGAAAACTATTTTGGTACAATGCTTGTACATATGAACTTAGCCCATGGACTTGTTAGTGGAGCAATTCATTCTACGGCTGATACCGTTCGTCCTGCATTACAAATTATTAAGACAAAGGAAGGGATTAGCAAAACGTCTGGAGCCTTTGTGATGGTGAAGGAGGAGCAAAAATATATTTTTGCAGATTGTGCCATTAACATTACACCAGATAGTACTGATTTAGCCGAAATTGCTATCATGAGTGCTGAAACAGCGAAGGTATTCGGAATCGAGCCAAAGGTAGCAATGCTAAGCTTTTCAACAAAAGGCTCTGCCCAATCACTAGAAACAGAGAAGGTAGTAGAAGCAACCAAACTAGCGCAAGAGAAGGCACCAGAATTAGTAATCGATGGAGAGCTGCAATTTGATGCAGCCTTTGTACCCTCTGTAGCGAAAAAGAAAGCACCAGATTCAGCTCTTCAAGGCGATGGCAATGTATTTGTATTCCCTAGCTTAGAAGCGGGTAATATTGGCTATAAGATGGTTCAGCGTCTAGGTGATTTTGAAGCAATTGGTCCAATTCTTCAGGGGCTAAAAAAACCAGTTAATGATCTTTCAAGAGGATGTAATACAGAAGACGTATATAAGCTTGCTTTAATTACGGCTATGCAGGGATTAGAATAGATATCAAAAAAATGGATTGACGTTTACGAGCCAATCCATTTTTTATTCTTATCGTTTAGAGTTTGTATATTCCAACGCGCTCCGTTGTCCGTGTATTTCTCTGAATGAAACATAATGCAAGAAATACACTCCCAAAAGTCGCTGCTTATGGAATATACAAACTCATTCTATACGTTACTTTATGTTCAACATTCGTTCTAAGCTAAGGATTGCATTATCGGCAATCTCTTTATCTACTGTTATTTGATTGATTACTTCCCCTTCTTCTAGTTTTTCTAAAGCGTATAATAGGTCCTTCAATTGAATTCGATTCATTGTTGAACAATTACAGGGGAAAGGATTTAAGGAAACAATCTGCTTATCCGGATGATTCTTTTTCAATCGGTTGACTAAATTTGATTCTGTTCCAATAGCCCATTTACTTCCACTTGGTGCATGTTCAATCGTTGTAATAATTTTATTAGTTGAGCCGTTATCATCAGAGGCTTGGACGACCTCAAAGCTGCATTCTGGATGAACGATAATCTTCATGTCAGGATCCTTACGGATATGCTTTATATTTTCTACGGTAAAGTTTTGATGAACGCCACAGTGACCCTTCCATAAAATAATTTTTATTTTTTCTATATCTCCATCGTACTCTAAACGATCAAATATTGGGTCCCAAACTGCCATCTCATCTAATGGAATACCAAGATCATAGGAAGTATTACGTCCTAAATGCTGATCAGGTAAGAATAAAATTCGTTCCTTTTGGGTAAATGCCCAAGCAACAACCTTTTTGGCATTAGAGGATGTCAGGGTAGAGCCACCATGACTTCCTACAAAGGCTTTAATGGAAGCTGTAGAGTTGACATAGGTTAAAGGAAGTATAGTATCTCCAAATAGTTCAGTTAAATGTGTCCATGCTTTTTCTGTTTGCTTGATATTTGCCATATCAGCCATTGAGCAACCAGCCTCTAGGCTAGGCAAAATCACCTTTTGATGAGGAAGGGTTAAAATATCTGCAGTTTCAGCCATAAAGTGAACGCCGCAAAAGACGATATATTCTGCTGTTTGATTCCTTGCGGCTAGCTGTGCTAATTGTAAGGAGTCCCCAACGTCATCAGCAAAGGGTACTACTTCATCCTTTTGATAATGATGAGCAGGGATGTATAAGAGATCTCCCAATTTTTCTTTTATTTTACGTACACGATGCTCCATTTGCTCAACGGTTAATTCTATTGTCTCCATGCTTTTTACCTCCTGCAATATTAAAGCTAATGTCCATTGACTGAACAGAATGGGTAAGCATACCCAATGATATATAATCAACGCCTGTATGACGATAATCGGTAATGGTATCCAATGTAATACCTCCTGAAGCTTCTGTAATAATGGTATCGGGAACAAGAGAAACATATTCCTTCATGACATCAGGTACGGTGTTATCAAAAAGAATCACATCGACTCCTGCTTTTACGGCTTCAATGATTTCCTCCTTCGATTCCGTTTCTACTTCAATTTTCACCATATGTCCTATTTGCTGCTTCACCTTCTCAACTGCCTTCGTAATACTACCTGCATGGGCAATATGATTGTCTTTAATCATCACTGCATCATACAATCCATATCGATGGTTATAGCCGCCACCATAGCGAACGGCGTATTTTTCTAGCATTCGAAGTCCAGGAGTAGTTTTTCGAGTATCACATATTTTTGTATGGGTACTATTTAACTGTTGAATCGCTTTATTTGTCAATGTTGCGATGCCACTCATTCTTTGCATTAGATTTAATATGACTCTTTCACCACTTAATAGATGAACAATAGGTCCACATACCGTTGCAACAACATCTCCTTTTTTTACATTGTCTCCATCTTTAGCATGGAGAGTTACTTGAATAGTTGGATCAAATAGCTGATAAGCAGTCTTCATAATAGGTAAACCAGCAATTATCCCATCTTCTTTAATAAGAAATTGGCCACATTCTTTATCATCCAAGGAGAAAATAGCTTCTGTTGTTAGATCCCTTTCCCCTAAATCTTCAATGAATAATTGCTGCAGAAGGTACTTTAATTTGATTAGATTCATCCCATTTCCTCCTTCTGGTGATATAGTGCTTCATCCACTTTTCATCATTTGGCTTTGGATAATCCGTGCGGTAATGTCCACCACGGCTTTCTGTTCTCTCTAATGCAGAAAGAGTAATTAGCCAACCTACCGTCAGCATATTTACCGTTTCCATATCCTCTATGGATACATCTAAATATTGATTTCCTTTATAGCTAGGTAGATATTCTTCTAACCATTTCTTCGCAGTTTGGAGTCCGTGTTTATCTCGAATGATTCCTACATGCTTTGTCATCGTCTCTTTAATTTCCTTTTTAGCTGGAAGTGTTAATTTGTGGTTCATACATATTGGTACGGTTAACGGTTGTTCTTGCTTTGACTGCTGTAAAATATGTGCTGCTACTCTATTTGCAAAAGTAATCCCCTCTAAAAGAGAATTACTAGCTAAACGATTTGCACCATGAACACCTGTCCAAGCTGTTTCACCTATTGCATATAATCCAGGGATACTTGTTTCTCCATTACTAGTTGTTTTGATACCTCCCATAATAAAATGGGCACCAGGGGCGACAGGTAAACGACCAGTATGGATAGGGATTCCATTTTTTTCACACATGTCACTAATAGTAGGAAAACGTTTTTTAAAATCTTTAATCATAGTAATATCGAGATATATCTGATTTCCGTTTTGTAGAGAGTAGAAGATTTCCCTTGCCACAATATCTCTAGGTGCAAGATCCTTTAGCGGATGAATGTTGTCCATAATATATGCTCCATCATTCGTTACTAATCTAGCACCTTCACCACGAACTGCCTCAGAAACTAATCCATACGTTTTTCCCTGAGAAATAAGCATGGTGGGATGAAACTGAACGAATTCAAGGTCTATTAACGATGCACCTGCTCGATATGCCATCGCAATACCGTCACCTGTAACTGTTATATCATTTGATGATAGGCTATATAAGCCACCGATTCCACCAGTAGCAAGTATAATATGCTCTGCTTGATAGAATTGAATATTACCAAAGCTATCTTTCGTAATAGCACCTACGCATTTTCTATTATTTATTAAAAGCTCAAAGGTCATCTCGTTCTCATAGAAGGTTACTAGCTTTTTTACATGAGAAATAAGCTGGGTAATAATTCTATTTCCTGTAGCATCTCCTCCAGCATGGACAATGCGATTACGATGATGACCGCCTTCACGTCCTAATTCTAATTCGTTGTTAGAATTTCTGTCGAAGGGTACACCTAAGGCTATTAGCTGTTGAATATACTTTGCAGCATTTTTCACAAGGATTTCAGTCGTTTCTACATGATTATGATAATTACCAGCTGTTAATGTGTCACTGTAATGCTCCTTCCAGTGATCGTGTTCATCCATCGCTGCTGCAATCCCGCCTTGCGCTAATATGGAATTACTATTTTTCAGGCTTCCCTTCGTAACAAGCATAACATTTTTTGTAACGGAAAGGAGCTTTGCAGCAAGCAATCCTGCTATTCCACTGCCGATAATCAGCACATCGGCTTTTCTTGTATTCATGATTGCTCCTCCTTGTAAATATACCTGTCTTGACATCTATATTTACATAAAACCTCTCATATGACAAGGGAATTAGTTGTCAGGCATTTTTTCTTTTAAGCATCCAGTTGCGAATCAGATAGATAATGGGGATAATCCATAGAAATATCGTAAAAAAATAGTAGCGCATAAGCTGAGTAAATTGCAAAAAATCCTTATAGATAAATAAGGATGTCAAATAAACGGCAATCCCTCCTATGATAATAGATAGATTGTTATATTTCTTGGTAATTTTTTTGGGGATAATTTGTAATGCTGCATAGAGAAATAGAGAAGCACGAATAAAAACGCCGAAGGTCATTGATAATACTGCATAAACATCCATACGATCGATAAAGCCTAAAGAAACCATTCGAACAGAGTATAATGCTGGATAACTCATATCATTTGCTGCTTCAAAGCCAAAAATGCTTATTGTTCCAGTAGTAACACTAAACATCATAATCACGTTTGCAAGCACACCGAACCAAAGGATATGTAACATTCCTTTGGTTTCCACACGATGAAAGCGTAAAGAGGCTAAAACACATATCTCCGTCCAGGCAGCACTCATAAAAATAGCTCCAATAAGGGTTGGAGTATAACCGTATTCAAATATGGGAAGAAGATTACGGAAATTTCGTTCTGGTGTCAAGCCTAAAGTGATGGTATGTCCTGTTACTAAAGTAGTCAATGTCAAAACACCAGCTACCCACGCAATGGTTTTAATTCCCTTAGAAAGCCCGTAGATAACAAGTGGTATGATGGCAAGACCAAGAGCCCACATCGGTGTTTCTTCAAAAAAGCCACCTACCAGCAGGCTCATTAAATTAGCGATGCTTAATGCTGCAATTGAGAAGAAATACAGGAGCCAAATTGAATGAAAGAAAAAGGCCCAAAAAGGACCGAATAAGTGATTGGTCGTTTCCACTAAGGTAGCTTCAGGATTGATATTCATCAGCTTCCAGGTAAGATAGGCAACGAAAAAGCCAGTTGGAAGGGTAAAAATGGTAGCAATCCAAGCATCACGAGCGGCTACTTTTAATAATGGGTACAAGAGACAAACGTGTACCATAACAGCTAAGGACAACATAAGAAAAAAAAATGCAGCTCTTCTGCGTAGCATCTACTATTCCCCCTCTTTTTTTTCTATCCACGGAATGATACTGTTGTCTGGAAGTTTTCCCTTCGTTTTTGGACGAAAATTATTTCTAATCAGTCCAATATTTACTAATGTTGCGTCTACGTGGATATTTACCTCGACCGTTTTAAACATTTTTCCCCAATCCTTTCGAATTTTATGCCAGTACTTAGGATAATGTCGATAGACCTCTAACCCCATATAGATAGTATCTGTAGCAGGGTCTTTCCTTAAAAGCGTTAATGTTTCCTCCAGCTTCTTCTTTATTTCCTCTCCGAATTTTTTTTCATACTCTTTAAAGGTTATATTATTGAGATCCTTAGAGGTTTGTAATTCAGTAAGATCTCCCTTTGCCTTTACATAAACATCAATCACCAATTTATCATCAACAAAACGAGGTTTCATTTTAGTGGAACCATGCAGTAGCTCAATATCAGCATATTGATGCTTGCCGATAGGAATAGCTACAGAGCCTGTTTTTATTTCATTTTTAAACCAGAGAATGCCTGGTGGACCCTTAGTAAATGGGCTTTCCTTCACAAGTTTTCCGTTCTTTAAGATAGCAATTCCATCCAAATCAATATGGCTTGTTGCTGGTTTTTTTTCGTGATGTATCTTTAGCATCGTTACATAGGAGCTTTTTGTCGGGCGCATACTGTCATCCATGAATTCCTTTACAGTGACCGTTGCTATTTCTGAAAGATAATCCCGCACTGCCTCTGTTCCAGATGATAAGCCATAAGCTGATAAAGAATCAAGGGGTGATTGCATACCAAGAATCTCTGCGGGTTTATCAGCAATAAAAAGATAGCTTTTTAGTCTAAATTGTTGGTCGCGATAGAGAAGGTCCAATACGGAAAAAATATCCTCCTTTGCAACCTCTTCACTAACAATGACCACCCGTGTCTGAGAAAGATATACCCGCCGCTTTATTCCCTTAATTAAACGTCGAAGTGCTAGGTGGAGAGTAGGAGCTGTACTTGAGATTAACACACCAGCATTGTCGGCATTTTTCTTCATTTTAGTTGGCTGAAGGATCTGAAAGGTTACCTTTATTTGATCGTCCGCTTTTTCTATTGCCATACCTGATAAAAAAGCGGAATCATTCAATTCCTGTGAGCTCCAACAGCCTGATGAAAAAAGGAGTAAGGTTACACTATTGATAAGTAGTATCATTTTTTTCATTGGTCTGAGTCATCCTTTCTCAGGTCCATTAGTTCTTTATAGCGAAGTTCACGCTGTTGAGGAATCGATTCAGGTGGCTTCTCTAATTTTCGTAAAGAAAGTCGTACAAAGGTATCCCGCCAATCACTAAAAATACGTGGGGAGATCGGTGATAAATAAGGAACACCAAAGGATCTTAAGGAAGAAAGATGAACGATAAGAGCTAAATAGCCTAAAACAAATCCATACATGCCAAGGATGAATACTGGAATGATCAAGAGATATCGAAGTAAGCTGATTGCATCAGCAAAAGGATTCACAATAAATGTGGTAATGCCAGTAACAGCAACAACAATAATCGTTGGAGTCCCCACGATACCAGCTTGAACGGCAGCATCTCCTAAGATTAATGCACCAACAATAGAGATAGCTTGACCAACTGCCCTTGGCATCCTTACCCCAGCTTCTCTTAATAGATCGAAAACAATCAGCATCATGATGATTTCCAAAATCAAGGGAAAAGGGACTCCTTGACGTGCAGCAGCAATACTTGCTAGCAGTTCTGACGGAATCATCTCCTTATGAAAATTCTGAGTTGCTACATAGATTGCAGGAAGAGTTGTACCTAAAAAAAAGGCTAGGAAGCGAAATATCCTAATAACAGAGCTATAAAAAGGACGGGAATAATAATCTTCATGGCTTTGGAAGCCTTCAATAAAGAGATAAGGGATGGTTAATGAGTTTGGCGAACCATCAACGATAATCCCGATTCTCCCTTCTAACAGTTTTGCCGCAAAGCGATCAGGTCTTTCTGTATTGCCAACAGTTGGAAAAATGGAGGATGGAGCATCTTCAATCAATTGTTCTATTGTTCCTGAATCAAGTACCTTTTCCGTTGTAATCCTTTCTATCCTTTTTCTTAGCTCACTAAGGATCGATTCATCAGCAAAATCTTTAACATAAAAAATACTAATTATGGTGTTTGTTTCTTTGCCCTTAGTATAGCTTTCAATTCGCAGCTTTGGATTGGTTATTCTTCTTCTAACCATGGTTAGATTAACAGCTAATTGCTCTGTAAATCCTTCATGAGCTCCACGAACGGTTGCTTCTGTTTTTGATTCTTCAACATCTCTTGATTCAAAGCCTATTAAATTTATGAGAAGTGCTTCTGTTTCACCTTCCAATAGAAGGATGGCATGCCCAATAAGTAAGGGCTGAAATAGTTTTGTAATAGAGCTGACTTTCTTTATATCCTGTGAGAGGAGCAATGACTTTTCTAATGAACTGATGGTTATTGGGATATCCTCGGATTTTTCAAATATAGGCTTAATTATACCTTGTTCAATTAAGTTTTTATCTACCATCCCATCTATTGTAACAATGGCAGCATTTTTATTCGATTTTTCAACATGGAATCTTCTAATGATTAAGTCAGGGGGATTTCCAAGTGCCTGCTCTATTTCTTTTAGGTTTTGTTCAACATGTGAATGGAGAGGCTGAGACGTCTCTGTTGCTTCTGCAGAATTTGTTTGTTTCCTTTTAAAAAGCTGTTTCATTTTGTTGAACAAAATCATCTGTATCCGTTCCTCTCACTTTATTTTGTATTTTTATTTCAATTATTAGCATTCCAGTAAAACATCAATTTATGCATTTATTCGTATGTGTATAAAGGGGAAAGGACAATAAAAAATCACCTAAACGGTGACCTTTCTTATTAAAAAACGGTTAAGACTCCCGCTTCTATAAGCGGGATCTAATTAATCAGGTGGGGTAGACTCCCCATCTGATTTCCCGATGTTCAGCTAGCTGAACGCGTTCACTTTTTGCGGAAACCCTAGAATTGTGTTTTGCATAAGTTATATATTATATGAATGAAAGAAGATTTTGCAGTAATATAATCAAAACTGTTATAATACAATTTTCAGAAAATAGTTGACTGTTATGTAATGCGTTGTTATAATACAATTATCACAAGTGAATCATGACATCCTCCCCTTCCCTAACATTAGTTAGGGTTTTTTTCTGTTTTTATACTAGTTTACAAAAAAAATATAGAATATTTTTGGAAAATATATTCACAAGATGGATTTAGAATGGTATGATAAATGCACTAAGACATTTAATTGCTTAGTTGAGAGTTTATTTGTTGTGGAAAGCCGTAAAACTTTTGAGTTTTACGGCTATTTTTTTTTTTTACTATATTAGAAAATATTTTAAAAAAATAAAAAAATTATTTTTTTAAAATCCCTTGACAACATCATCGATTAAGCGTTTTCAATTTTCTATATAAATGAAAATTCAGAAAAAAAACAATTGACAGAGGATAGCCATCCGATTATAATCTCAAGTAATACTTTTAAATGGTTAACACTTTAACGCTTTTAAAAGTTAATGTCTTTTATATGTAACAGATAATGATAAGGATAAGTAGTTGAGGGATTGTTATGTTATAGAGAGCTAAGGTTGCTGGGAGCTTAGCCATAACCCCCGAAATGAACTCACCTTTGAATCAGCTTTGTAAAATGATCTGATGGATCAGAGTAATAAAGTTCGGCATTGGCCCGTTATAGCCAAGGCGTGTAAATATATTGCACGTACTAAGGCTATCTTTTGTGAGAAGGATAGTAAAATAGGGTGGTACCACGAAAACTTCGTCCCGATTAATATGAGTTATCATGTCAATCGGAACGAAGTTTTTTTTTATTATAAAAAAG